>JAUWKK010000082.1 GCA_030614245.1 Planctomycetota bacterium
CCGCGCGGGCGGCGCGTCGATGGCCGCCCTGGGCTGCGGGCTGGGCCTGCTGATCAATCTCGCCGGGCACGTGGGGGCGGGTCGCGACCCGCCCCTACATCTCGCCGCAGGTGTGGCCGATGACGTTTCGGCGGACTCTGCGCTCGCGGGCGTCACGATCTACGAAACATGACCGCAGAACAAGAAAAACGAAAAATGCTGTATCTGCTGGCAGGAGGCGGAACGGGCGGGCACCTGATGCCGGGGATAGCCCTGGCACAGCATATCAAGGCCGTCCAGCCGGATGCCGAGGTGCTTTTCGCGGTATCCGAGAGCGATCGCGATATGCAAGCCCTCCGCCGGTACGAACTGGACGGATCAGCCTGGAGTGCGAGGCGCTGGACGGACTGGATCGACCTGCCGACCTTCGCAACCGTCAATTCAGCAGCATTAACGCGCGCACTCGTGCGGATGATCAGGCTGCGCCCCGACGTCGTCGTCGCCTTGGGCGGCTATGCAGCGGCGTTTCCGTCGATCGCCGCGCTGCTGCTGCGCAAGCCGCTGGTGCTTCTCGAGCAGAACGTCATCCCCGGCCGCGTCAATCGCATGCTGGCCAGGCGCGCATCGTTGATCTGCTGTCAATGGCAGGAATCGGTCCGCTCCTTCCCCATCACGGCGCCCGTGGTCGTCACCGGCAATCCCGTCCGACGTGAGCTGCTCGAGCAGGTGGCGCCAGCAGGCGAGGACGGCCCCGGCGGGCAAGCATCGCAATTCGACGGCCTCACCGACGGCCCGCCCACTGTGCTCGTGATGGGCGGCAGCCAGGGCGCTCATTCGGTAAACGATGCGATGACCGCCTCACTGCCGCGACTGTTGCGCAGCGCACCCGACGTGCAGTTCATTCACCTGGCGGGCCGGGCCGACCGCGAGCAGGTCGCAGCGGCCTATCAGCGTGCCAACGTGCGTGCGTGCGTGCTGGATTACCTCGAGGACATCGGCCCGGCGTACCGGTGCGCCGACGTCGTCGTCAGCCGGGCCGGGGGTACGTCGCTGGCCGAGATCACGGCACTCGGCAAAGCCGCCGTCCTGATACCCTATCCTCACGCGGCGGACGATCACCAGCGCGCGAACGCACGGGCGCTTGCACACTGCGGCGCGGCCGAGATGATCGCCCCCGACCAGCTCACGCCGGATATCCTCGCGGCAAAGGTCGAAACGCTGCTGCGAAATGAATCTTTGCGGCGCGGAATGTCGCTCCGAGCACGTGAAAAAAGCCGCTTGATGGCTGCAACGGACATCCTGACCCATATCGATAACCTGCCTGCCCGCCGAGGCGGGATACTTGACCCAACGGCGGCACTGGAGACGACCCCCAGGGCCTGCCCGCCAATAGAGGGCCTGCCCGCCTATGGTGGGCCTGCGGGTCGTCAATTGAACTCGGAGGAAAGATGAACTTCCACGGCAGACGCATTCATCTGATGGGCATCGGTGGAATAGGCGTCAGCTCCGTCGCCCAGATCGCCATGCGGCGCGGGGCTGTCGTCTCGGGTTGCGATCAGGCCGACGGCGAGATGCTGCGCAGGCTCCGGGGCCAGGGAATCCACTGCTTCGTCGGCCACGACCCCTCGCACATCGATGATATCGACACGCTCGTCTTCTCAACGGCCGTATCGCGGCACGAGCCGGAACTCCTCGCGGCACGAGCCCGAGGCATTGAAGTCATCCATCGGGCCGAACTGCTCGCATGGCTCGCAGAAGGCCGCCACATGATCGCCATCGCAGGGACGCACGGCAAGACATCCACCACCTGGCTCGTTGCCAACCTGCTGATCTCGGCCAATCTCGACACGACAGTCATGCTCGGCGGGAACGTCGAGAAGCTCGGCGGCAACTTCCGCACCGGAGATGGGCCGCTCTTCGTCACTGAAGTCGATGAAAGCGACGGATCGCTCCTGCACCTGGCACCGAAGTGGTCGGTGCTGACGAACGTCGAGCTGGACCACGTGGACTACTACCCGCGCGGGCTCGAGCAGATCAAGGAGACCTTTGCAGCATACATCCGCCGGACCAGGAGCGGCGGGATACTATTCGCCTGCTCCGATTGCGCCGGTGTGAGAGGACTGCTCGAGGATTACCCCGACCGAGTGACAACGTACGGCACGCGGGGCTCGCCGGACGTGGCAGCGCGGAACATCGAACTCTCCGGCGGGTACTCGATCTTCGACGTCGTCTGGCGCGGTGCGGAGATATGCCGCGTCTGGCTGTCGCTGCCGGGCGAGCACAACGTGCAGAATGCTCTCGCCGCTATCGCCATCGGCCTCGAGCTGGGCATGCCGACGTACCGCATCGAAGACGCACTCGCCCATACGCCTACCGTCAAGCGCCGACTGGAGAGACGGGGCGAAGCCGGAGGCATCACCGTCTTCGACGACTACGGGCATCACCCGACAGAGATCAAGGCAACCGTGGCCGCCGCCCGCGAGATCGCCGGCGGACGCCTCATTGGCGTCTTCCAGCCCCACCGATACACGCGCACCAAACACATGTGGAAGGAGTTCGCCGAGGCGCTCGAAGACATCGACGTGCTCTTCATCACATCGGTTTACGCCGCCAGCGAGAAGCCGATCCCAGGCGCCGACGGCGAGAAAATCCACCTCGAGACCATCCGGCGCGCGCACCCGAGCTCAACCTGGGTCCCCGAACTCAACCACGTGGCCGAGCAGGTTACTCCCGTCCTGCACGAGGGCGATACCGTGCTGACGATGGGCGCCGGCAATGTCTGGACGGTCGGCGACGCCGTGCTGCACAGGCTCAGTCACCAGGAGGTCGTCAGGGGATGAAACGTGCCGGCGGCGAATTCAAGCGTAATGCACCTTTTGTGCGGTCATGCGTGCCGCTGGCGCCGTACACATCGTTTCGTATCGGCGGGACGGCCGAGTTCTACGCCGAACCCGAGACCGAGGAGCAAGTGCGCATTCTGCTGGCCATCTGCAAAGATTGCAGCCTGCTCTTCCGCGTGATGGGAGCGGGAACGAACCTGCTCGTAGACGATGACGGCGTCGACGGGCTCGTTATCCGCACTTGTCGGCTGCACGGCATAGAACGCGAGGGCGGGCGGGTGACAGCCGGCGTCGGGGCACCACTGCCGCAGCTGATAGACTGCGCCCTCGGCTGGAAGCTCGGCGGGCTGACCGAACTTGCCGGCATACCGGGCACGGTCGGCGGAGCACTGGCCACCAACGCGGGAACGCGACACGGCTCCATCGGACCGGCCATCGAGACCGTCACCGGCGTCGACCCCGACGGCCGGACCGTGACAATGGTGGGGCAGGCTTTCAGCCTGCCAACTAATCAGCAGCCTGGAAAGGCCGCTCCACAACGGCTCGAGTTCGACTACCGCACGGCGAACCTGCGCGGCCTGACGGCCACCAGCGTGACGTTCGCCCTGCATCACGAACCCGCCTGCCGGACGGGCGAGGACGGCGCCGCCGGACGGATCAGGCGGATGCTGGCCGAGCGGCGGGCGAGCCAGCCGCGCTACGGGCGCAGCGCCGGATGCATCTTCAAGAACCCGCCCGGAGACAGCGCCGGACGCCTCATCGATGCCGCCGGCCTCAAGGGCAAATCATGCCGGGGAGCACAAGTATCGACGCGGCATGCGAATTGCATCATCAATCAGGGCGGCGCCTCGAGCGCCGACGTCATTGAACTCATGCAATCCGTCAGACAGTCCGTTAGAGACCGGTTCGGTGTTGTGTTGGAACCGGAGATCCAGATATGGCAGCCGGGTGCCACGGTCAACTGTCTTCAGTCGGCCGTGCTTCGCCCACGTCCAAGCTCCGCTTGAACGTGCCACCCATGCACCGCCTGCCGGCGGGCAGAGGGGAGAGAGACGATATGAATTCTAAACCGCACGTCGCCGTCCTCTGGGGGGGAACATCGTCCGAACGCAATATCTCAGAGAAGACCGGCCGCGCGGTTGCCGAGGGTCTGCGACTCGCCGGCTATCCGGTCTCGGAGATCGACGCCGCCGGTGATTTCCTCGCCGAAATTGCCGACGTGGGGCAGGCTTTCAGCCTGCCAACTAATCAGCAGCCTGGAAAGGCTGCTCCACGCGTTGTCGCATTCATAGCGTTACATGGCGAGTTTGGCGAAGACGGCCGCATCCAACAGATACTCGAAGACAACGACATACCATACACCGGCTCCGGAGTGCGCGCCAGCAGGCTGGCCATGGACAAGGTCGCAGCGAAGGGCAAGTTCATCCGCGCGGGCCTCGATACACCGAAGTATCGCGTTATATGTGTGGAGCAGCCTTCCCAATCTGCTGATTCAATTGATCGGCAGGCTAAAAGCCTGCCCCACAATACTGGGCAGACACCGTACGTCCGTCGGGAGCTCGACGCGGCGGTCGCCAGAGAACTGGGATTGCCGCTGGTCGTCAAGCCGGTCGCCGGCGGCTCGAGCATCGGCATCTCATTGCTGAGGTCGCTCTGTGAATGGCCAGAAAAAGCTCTTGCTGTGGGGCAGGCTTTCAGCCTGCCAATTAATCAGCAGCCTGAAATGGCCCGCCCAATGTCGGGCGGGCAAGCTCCACGTGTCCTGATCGAGGAGTTCATCAGCGGCCGGGAGCTCACCGTCGCCGTCATGTGTGGGGCAGGCTTTCAGCCTGCCGATCAATGCAATCAGCAGCCTGAAATGGCCCGCCCAATGTCGGGCGGGCAAGCTCCACGTGCGCTGCCGATCATCGAGATGACCTTCGAGGGAGCGCTTTTCGATTACGATGCGAAATACAGCAAAGGCACGATCTACACGGAAGCGCCGCCACTGCCGGCGGAAACCGAGCACGCGGTGAAGGACGCCGCCGCCCGAGCCTGCGCCTGCCTGGGCTGCGCCGGCGTCGCTCGCGTCGACCTGATACTATCAGGCGACGGCGTGCCGTATATACTCGAGGTGAACACAATCCCGGGGATGACGGCGACGAGCCTGGTGCCGAAGGCCGCCAGGTGTGCCGGGATCGGCTTCCAGGAGCTCGTATCCGGGATAGTTAAGAGCGGCCTTGCCTCGCACAGTAATGCGAAGGGAGCGGAAGTTGGCAAAGCGCGCAAAGCTTCAGCGTAAGAAGCCCGGCCTCGTACGGGCTTTCGCAGCCATCGGCGCGGCAATGAGCGGGCTCGGCCTGCGCCGCGTGCTGGGGCTGCTGCTGATCGTGTTGGCCGCCGCCCTCCTGTGGCTGGGCGGCAAGCAAGTAACGCGGTTCATCACATCGCGACCGGAATACGCCATCGACGTCTCGCGGCTCGAAGTGCCGGAACTGCCCGAATGGTGCTCGGACGAAGTCAAGAGAAGTGTCCGCGACAAGCCTCTGGCTGAAGGTCGCTACTGCATCGCCGACCCTCGGCTGACGGCGTTCCTGGGCCGCAAGTGCGAGGCGAATCCCTGGGTGCGCAAGGTCAATTACGTCCGAAGGGCATTCCCCAGGCGCATCGAGATCAGCCTCGAACTGCGCCGCCCGCTCTGCGGCGTCGAGAGCCTCGGACGGTACTACGTCATCGATGAAGACGCCGTCCGACTGCCGCTGTCCTACCGCAACTGGCCGGTCGCATCACGACGAATGCCCGCTGTGAAGGGCGTGCAGACGCCCCCGCCCGAGGAAGGCGGCGTATGGGATGACGATGCGGTAAAAGGAGCAATTGAGACCCTTCGGGCGATCAATGCCAGCAAGGTTATCGCCAGGGCCGTGGATATCACCGTGGTTGATGTGAGCAACTACGGCGGGCGCACTAATCCGCGAGCGAGCGAGGTGGTCGTATACACCAGCGCAAGCCACGAGATCCTGTGGGGACGCGCTCCGACGAGGAAATGCTACGGCGAACTGGCCGTCAATCAGAAAGTTCACACACTCGAGCGCCTGCTCGCCAACTCGGCCTGTGCAGCGGGAGTGCAGCTCAATATAAGATTCCCCGGCGGGGGTATAATTCGGCGGACGCCCGCCAACCTATGAAGGGAGAGTAGTGAGAGAAGTAATGGAACAACACGGCGAGTACGTGGTGGGAGTTGAACTCGGCGGCGCGTGGATATCATGCCTGGCGGCGGCGCTGGAGAACGGCGAACTCAACGTTCTGGGCAGCGGACGCCATCCGAGCGCGGGATTTCATCGCGGCGAGCTGGTCGACCTCGATGCGGCCGCCGAGTGTATCGAGGCTGCGGTCTGCGCCGCAGAGGAGACCGGCTACGTCCACGCGCAGACCGTCTTCATCGGCGCCGCCAGCTCGCATTATCGCGGCCTCAACAGCCGGGGTTGCGTTCACGTCGCGCGCGAAGACCGTCTAGTCACCGAAGACATCCGCCGGCAGGCGATCGAAGCGGCCGAACGTGTCAGCCTGCCCAACGAACGAGAGATCATCGACGCCATCCCGCAGTCGTTCACACTCGACGAAATGCGCTGGATCAAGAACCCCGTCGGTATGACCGGCTCGAGGCTCGAGGCCGAGGTCCATCTGGCGACGGATGCCGGCTGCTATCTGAACAACGTAGCCGTTGCCGTCGCTAAGACGCACTGCCAGGCCGAGGGAATAGTCTTCAGGCCGCTGGCCGCTGCCGAAGCCGTGCTGACAAGCGACGAGAAGCGCCTGGGGTGCCTGCTGATCGATATCGGCGCATCCACGATCAACATCATTCTGTTCCGGGGCGGCGCACCACGTTTCTCAGCCGTCCTGCCCGTCGGGGGCAAGCACGTTACCAACGATATAGCCGTCTGCCTGAACATCCCCGTCGAGCAGGCCGAAGAGATCAAGACGAGCGGCGTCTGCACGTGCCGCTCGCAGCTCAACCGCGCCGAACGGCTCCAGACGCTTGAAGTATACACGCCCAACGGCGATCCCCGGACGATCTCGCTCGACCGACTCTGCGCCATAGTCGAATGCCGCATCGAGGAGATGTTCACCATAGTGAGCACCGAGCTCAGCCGCGCAGGCTACGGCGATTCATATCACGCCGGTGTGGTGGTCACCGGCAGCACGGCGAAGATTGCCGGCCTGGAAAACGCCGCCCGCCGAGTCTTCGGCTGCCCGGCGCGGGTCGGACGCCCGAACGTCCGCTGCCGAAGGGGCGATCAACTCGAAGACCCCGCGTGGGCCACCTGCGTCGGCATTCTCATGTGCGGACTCGAACAGCGGCACCAGAATACCCTCGAAGCGCCCGCACACCGTAATCCCGTCAGCCGGATGCTATCCCGAGGCATCGACTGGGCACGCGCGGCGTTCTAACCGGCGGGCGGTGAGAAGTGGGCCAGTTGCAGGCGCCCCTCGCCCATACAGCAGAGGTTTACCGAGATCCTTCCTTTGGCGCGATAACTTGCCGAGCGGGGTATTGACAATGATCCCCGCGTGAGGCAGAATATGAATAGTTGCCTGGTGGATGCCCTGCCGGGATGATGAGATCAGTGGAGACCGCAAGACCAGGGAGATCCGACAATGGCTGCACAATCAGCCAACGTTACTATCGACGGTTATCCTTTCGTCTGTGTTCCTCTATCAGATGCAGACTTCAGCGACGTGGCTGCGGTGTACGTCATTCTGTGTGTGTCTGAAGGGGGCAGCTGGACTGTGCTTGATGTCGGCCAGACGAGCCAAATCAGTTCGAGAATTGATTCGCACGAGAGAACGAAGTCTTGGCTTGATAATTGCCCGAACAAGAACATCTGGGTCTGTGTTTACCCTATGCCCGAGAAGGAACACACCAAGGAGGACCGGTGCGACGTCGAGAGGAATCTCAGGCAACAGTACAAGCCGCCTTGTGGCAAACGCTGAAGATCGAGCTGGCCGCAAGGGACAAACTGCGTTCATTGGATCAAGAGATTACCATAATGGCTTTGCGAGGCGGGGCTTTTTATGCCAAAACGCAATAAGGTGAAGGGAAGAAGGCAATCTAAGCTTCGTGAACTTACAGGCAGGCCCGTATCCTCGGAAGAATGTCAACAGGCGGCGTTGATTCTCAAACACGCTCATGACTCGGCTTCATCTCTGCTCAAAGCCTTCGATTTGGCACGCGCAGAGCGCGGGTCCCCGCGAGGAACGACTACGGACATGGAGCAAGACCTTCTTCGGGCAATGGTGGTGATGGCGGCCGCCGGTCTTGATGCGATGGCCAAGCAACTCATTCGCGACTCTCTGCCAAAGCTGGTCGAGGCCGATCCAAGCGTGAGACAGGGACTCGAGAAGTTTATCTCACGGCAGATACGGGACGGGAGTGATGGCCCAGAGCTGCCGAGTAGTAGGAAGTTCCTTGCCCGGGTTCTCGCGGCACCCGCACAGCAAGCAGAAGTCATTGAACTGTACATGCAAGAACTCACCGGTGGCAGCCTCCAATCACCGGATCAACTCATTCGCACGGCGAGCGCCATCGGTGTACCACCGGAGACGTTTGGGGTGGATCTCAGGACACTGAAACGCATATTCGGCATCAGAAACAAGATCATTCACGAGCTAGACATGTATCTTGAAGGTGACCGCCGCAAGCGCAATCAGCGCGGGAAAGGTGACATGATCAGCCATGCAAATGATCTCCTGAAGACCGCAGAAAACCTGCGCGATGCTGTAGACAAGAAACTGGCCGAGTTCAGCTGACTTCAACCGCGAACGCACGCGCTCAGAAGGTGCTGGAAGAGCGCTGCCGTGCGCCTCGGGTGCCACGGTCAAGGGTCTTCCGTTGGCCGTGCCGGGCCCACGTCCAAGCTTCGCTTGAACGTGCCACCCGGTTCTCCTGGGCGGTGATCGGTAATCCGGTTTTTCATAATCCCCGCAGCCACCGCGTCCAGATACGGAACGACCCCGCCGGTCTGCACTTCCGGTATATCCGGCACCACCGCGAGGACCTCCACGCGGCCGTATCGCTCGATCTGGTCGGGGTTTGTACGTTCGGCGACTGTCGCGGCGGCGGCGTTGAAGCGATTGATGACGACGCCGAGGACCGGCAGACTGCGGCGGCGCACGGCCTCGAGCGTCAGCAGCGTGTGGTTGATCGTCCCCAAGCCCGGCCGGGCGACTATCAGCACGGGCAGGCCGAACTCGACGGCGATATCGGCCGACGTCACCCCTTCGCAGATGGGCACGAGCCAGCCGCCGACCCCCTCGACGATCATCACGTCATGGCGCCGACCGAGCACATCGCAGGCACGGCGGATGGCGTCAAGATCGATCTCGACGCCGTCGATCTCGGCGGCGATGCTGGGCGCGAGCGGCTCAGTCAGGCAGATAGGATTGATCAGCTCCAGATCGTCGTCCGCCGCTGCGGCTTTCTTGAGCATCAGCGCGTCGAGCGACGGCACTCCGCCCGATGCTATCGGCTTCATCACGCC
>JAUWKK010000161.1 GCA_030614245.1 Planctomycetota bacterium
ATCGGCTACTCCGCCCTTGCAGGGCTTGTGTCCGTGAGGCCGTCCGCATTCCCACGGCGTTGCCGTGGGCTATCTTACTACGCCCCTTACGGGGCTGCAAGCCGCAAACCATACCCACGGCGTTCTCTCCGTAGGCGGACCCTCCTGAGACGGGCAGGCAGGGCCGTGGGCTATTCTATTTCGCCCCTTTCGGGGCTGCAAGCCGATGCAGGCATTCCATCCTATCTGCGTTCATCCGCGTTCATCTGCGGTTCCATTTCTACCTCAGACGGATTCATCGGGTGCCTGCCTGCCGATGGCATGGCCTGCCGATGGCGGGGTTCCATTCCCGCCTCAAGCGGCACAGAATAACGCAACCGGCTCCGAAAATGGGAGCTTGCCTTGAAATTCCGGTGTTTTCGTGGTAAACTTGAACCATAGGAGAAGAGGCCATGAAGCCAGCCCCGGTTGCATTTCGTTTTCGAGCCGAAGACCGCAGCGTTCTCGAGTCAATAGCAACGCTGCGGCAAGTTGAGGGCTGCAATCTGCGCCTGCTGGGGCACAAACTCATCGTAGATCGCTATTTCGACACCGCCGAATGGCACCTCATCGCACAAGGCTGCACCTACCGCGAGCGCATGCTCGATCGCCGCCGTTGGGTCGCCTTTCGCGGGCCCGTCAAAAAGTTCGCCGTTCCACCCGATCCGATAGAGGTGGAACTCCCCGACTGCACGAGGCTCGATGAAGTTGGGACACTCCTGCCGCCGATGTTCCGCGCCTGGGCCGCCGCGGAATACCGGTCGCTCGGCCAGATACTCCGCGCCGAGAACAACCGCACGCTCATCGAAATCGTCGAGCAAGACGAGCCGAGGTTCCTCTTGTGCCTCGACGATGCCGAGTTCTTCTCCAACGGATCGTCGAGGCGTTGCTGTGCCGTCAAGCTGCATATGCGCCGCGATCCCAACGGGCTGATGTGCTGGCTGGCGGGCCGTCTGCGGAGGGATTTCGGGCTGGTCGAGATGAACGTCAGCAAATTGCAGGCCGGCCTTGCGTTGACCGGAGCTGAACCCACTGCGGGATGCGGCTCCGCGCGCCTGCCGGATGTACACGCTGCATTCCGATCAGTCTTCGCTTCATGAACGTCCCCGTCACCCACGTCGCACTGCTATTGCTCCTGCTTGCCCTGTCAGGATTTTTCTCCGGCTCCGAGACGGCCATCTTCTCGCTCGATCCGCTCACACGCCGCAAGATGCTCGGGCAGGGCCGACTCGCAGGCCTCGCCGTGCGTTTAAGCCACGAGAGACGCCAGGCGCTCCGCACCATTCTGCTGGGCAATCTCGTCATCAATCTGCTGTACTTCAGCGCCTCGACGACGCTTGCGCTGCGCATCACGAGCGGGCTCGGCACTGCGTCGGCCTCCGCCTGGGCCGCCGGCGTCGGGATCATGAGCCTCGCGTCGATCATACTTTTCGGTGAAGTGCTGCCAAAGCTGCTGGCGGTGAACTTCCCTCGCGGCTTCGCCTCTGCCGGTGCACTGCCGATCCATCTGCTTCACTGCATACTGCGCCCGCTGTGGGTTCGCACCGACAGATTCTTCGACCGCGTCGCCGGCATCCTCCGTTTCGGCTCGCGGCACGTCAGACGCCTCGATACTAACGAACTCCAGGAGCTCGTCGAACTGAGCGCCCGCAAGGGGATCATCACCCGCGTCGAGAGCAGCCTCATCGCCGAGGCCGTCGCACTCGCTGACCTGAAGGTGAGCGAGGTAATGATCCCGCGCGTCGACGTTACGTGCTTCGACGCCGAGAGCCCATTGGATGAGTTGCGCGAGCTGATCAGGGAGACCCGACGCAACAAGATTCCGGTCTATCGCGGCAAGCGCGACAACGTGATCGGCATCGTTCCCGGCCGCGACGCGCTGCTTAACGTATCCGGGAAACTGGACGAGATGATGCGCCCGCCGCAGTTCGTGCCGGAGCTCGCATCGGTCGGGGCCGTCTTCGAACAAATCGCGGCCGAGCCGTACCACGTTGCCATCGCAATCGACGAATACGGCGGATTCGCAGGGCTCATCACGCTCGAGGACATCATCGAGGAGGTCGTCGGCGAGATCGAAGACGAACACGAGCAGGCCGGGCCGCTTGTGGAACAGCTTTCCCCGGCACGCTATCGCGTTTCCGGGGCTCTCAACTTGCGCGACTGGGGCGAACTGTTCGGCGTCGAGGCCGATTTCCCCGACTTCGACACCGTAGGCGGCCTCGTGATGCTGTTGCTCGGCCGCGTCCCCCGCGAGGGCGACCGCGTCGAGTTTGCCGGGCTTGCTTTCCTCGTCGAGAAGCTCAAGCGCCGGACCGTTGATTACCTGATCGTCGAGCTCGACTCGCAAGGTCGAGCGCAAGCGGCCAAGTGAACGGGATGCAATAATGACGTGGGCAGTGATCGGAATCGTGGCTTGCACGCTGCTGTCCGGATACTTCTCCGGTGTCGAGACGGGCATGTATTCGATCAATCGGCTGCGGATTCGCTTTCGCGCCGAACAGGGCGAGCGCGGCGCGATCATCCTGCAGAAGCTCGCATCGGACATGGAACGCCTGCTGGCCACCACGCTCGTCGGCAACAACATGGCGATCAACGTCGCCACCGTCATCCTCATCAGCCTGATCGAGGCTCGCTCCCTCGAGCACGCCGAGATCATCGCCACCGCCCTGCTGACTCCCTTCGCCTTCGTGGTGGCCGAGCTCATCCCGAAGGACCTGTTCGAACGCCGCCGCGAGGCGCTGCTCTGCCCCCTTGCACCGAGTCTGCGGCTCGTGACTCTGCTGTTGTGGCCGGTCGTGGCCCCGCTTCGTGGAGCCATCCACCTGCTGATGAAATGCCTGCGCAGGCCGCAGCCTGAGGGCGATCTGCTCTTCTCCAGGCAGGGTCTCATGTTCTCGCTCGCGGATGCTGCCGGACTCGGACGCCTCACTCCGGCACAGCGGCGAATGGCCCAGAGCATTATGGCGATCGAACATCTCACCGTCGGCCGCGTTCGACTTCCCATCGAGCGCATTCGGACGGCGTCGGCGGATACTTCGCCCGGGGAATTGCTCGAACGGCTCCGCGAGGATCCCCTCACGCGGCTGCCGGTCTACGATGCCACCGAGCCAGGCACGGGTGCTCCGGCACAAATCATCGGAACGATTAACGTGTTCGATCTCTTGTATGCCCGTGGCGAGCTGGCGGGTTCATTGCGGCCGTATGTCAAGCCTGCCGTGAAGTTGGACACGGAGATGCGGCTGTACCCGGCGCTGATGAAGCTGCGGGCCGCGCGCCAGAGGATGGGAATGGTCGGCGCAGGCGAGCGCACGATCGGCATAATCACCATCAACGATCTCGTCCGGCGGATGCTCGGCGAACTCGGCCCGGCCCCCGGAGACCGCAAGACGCAACGTTGAATCCGTCCCGGCATTAGTTAGAATACCAAGATGACACAATGTGGGGCGGGTTTTTGGCCTGCCAATTAATCAGCAGCCTTGTCCGCCGTGGCGGGCTGGAAAGGCTGCTCAACACAAGGTATCGGCAAATGCCACGAACCGCGGCTGATCTGCATCTGCACACAATACACTCGGACGGCACATTCACACCGCGCGAGCTTGTGAAGCGCGCCAAGGCCATGGGCTTCGGTACCATTGCGGTCACCGATCACGATAGCATCGAGGGCGTTTATCCCGCGATGGCGGCCGGCGAGAAGCTCGGCGTACGCGTGATCCCAGGCGTCGAGCTCTCGGCCCATCACCTGGGCATAGAGGTACACATCGTTGGGCTTTTCGTCGACGTGCTTAATCCACCGTTCCTCGATGTGCTGCGGACGATGCAGCAGTTGCGGGTGAAACGCATCCATACTATCAGCAAGCGGCTGCGCGATCTCGGCGTGGATATCACGGCCGGCGAGATCATGGCAGTCGCCGGAGATGGCACACCCAGCAGGGCACACGTGGCAAAAGCACTCGTCGAGCGCGGGCTGGTCGACGATTATCGGGCGGCTTTCCAGCGCTATCTCGGAGACACAGGCCCCGCTAACGCCCCCAAGAAATTCCTCACGATGCGTGAATGCCTCGAACTTATCACTTCCGCCCGGGGCGTCGCCGTCTTTGCCCATCCTGGAGCAACACGCCACGATGAACTGCTCCCGGTCTTCGCCGATATGGGCGGACACGCCCTCGAAACCTACTATCCGTCATACACAAACTACCAGACCCGTCATTATCTCAATCTAGCCGGACAACTTAACCTGTTGCCTTCCGGCGGCTCCGACTGCCACGGATTTAACCGGCCCGAGTTGCTCCTCGGAAGAATCCGGCTCCCCAAACGTATAGTCGATGACCTCGAACGAGTCGCACGCTTCGGTCACGTGGGCGGCCGCATCAAGCCCTGACAACGTCCGTCCTCCATCAGGAGTTACTCTTTGGCTGCATTCTTCAAGAAACTGTTCGCACCGATCGATCAGCTCAAGTCGGGCCTGGCGAAGACCCGCAAGAAACTCGCCAGCGGTCTGGGCAGTGTGTTCAAGGCATTCAACAGGATCGACGAGGACGCCCTCGAACGGCTCGAAGAAGCCCTGATCGAAGCCGACGTGGGCGTGGACGCCGCCGCGCAGATCATCGACGACATCCGCAAAGCCCACAAAGAAGGCCGGATCGAGGACAGCCAGGCTCTCAAGGGTTTCCTCAAGAACGAATTGAAGAAAATCCTCCGCCAGACGACGGAGACCGGTATCAGGATGGCTGACAGCCCGCCGACCGTGATTCTCGTCGCCGGGGTGAACGGCTCGGGCAAGACGACGGCAATCGCCCGCCTCGCGCACTTCTTCGTGCAGGACGGCCGCAAGGTGATGCTCGCCGCGAGCGATACGTTCCGCGCCGCCGCAGTCGAACAGCTCGACATCTGGAGCAAGCGCATCGGCTGCGATATCGTCAAACATAAGACGGGCGGCGATCCCGGTGCCGTCGCATACGACGCCGTCGAAGCCGCCATTGCGCGCGGAATTGATGTCCTCATCGTCGATACCGCAGGCAGGCTGCACACGAAAGAGAACCTGATGCGCGAGCTGACCAAGATCAAGCGCGTCATCCAGCGCAAGCTCCCCGACGCGCCGCACGAGGTTATGCTCATCATAGACGCGAACACGGGGCAGAACTCAATCCAGCAGGTGAAACTTTTTGACGAAGCCATCGGCGTAACCGGCATCTTTCTAGCGAAGCTCGACGGGACGGCAAAGGGCGGTGCGGTCGTCGCCATCCGCCGCAACTGCTCGATACCCGTCAAGTTCGTCGGCCTCGGAGAGCAGCCCGAGGATGTCGATACGTTCGACGCCGACCGCTTTGTTGATGCAATGTTCGACTGACGGCCGGGCGTGGCGCAGGGGAGCACTTCAATGAAGATCAAGATATGCGGCATCACGCGTCGTGAGGACGTGCTTCTGGCTGCCGATGCAGGCGCCGACTACTTCGGCGTGGTGGTCGAGATCGACCGCTCGCCCCGCAAGGTGGACCGCCGGGCGGCGGCCGAGCTGAACCGCGATGCCCCGCTGCCGGGCGTTGCGCTCCTGCAGGACAGGTCAGCCGACGAGATCCTCGCCGTCGCCGAGATCATCCACCCGGCCGCGATGCAGCTCCACGGCAGCGAATCGCCCGAGACCATCTCACGGGTGCGCCGGGAGCTCTCCTGCGAGATATGGAAGGCCCTTCACGTGCCCGTCAGGGACCGCATGGCGGAGCCGGCCGACGTCGAAGCGCTCCTCGACGAGGCCCGGCAGCTCATCAACGCGGGCGTCGACAAGTTCCTCATCGACACAGTAGACGTATCCGACGGCTTCGCGCGGATGGGCGGCACGGGCAAGATGGGAGACTGGGCAGCCGCCGCCAGGCTGGTTGAACTGATCGACGCCCCCGTATTTCTGGCAGGCGGCATCAGGCCCGGCAACGTCGCCGACGCGATCGGGCAGGTGCGGCCCTTCGGTGTCGATCTCGCCAGCGGGGTCGAATCTGCGCCCGGCATCAAGGACCCCGCTCTGGTGCGAGAGCTGATCGCCAACGCGAGGTCGGCGTGATGGTGTGCCGTCTCCGCTCTTTCAGACCTGCCTGTCCGCCTGAAGCGGGGATGTAACTACAGATAAACGCAGATTAGGGTGACAGGGCCGTGGGCTGTTCTACATCGCCCCTATGGGGGCTTTATGAGCGCCGGCCCGCCAATCGGACAGCAGCCTGGAAAGGCCGCCCCACATGCGATATAGAGCCGGTTTCTCAGACCTGCGGTGCTCCAAAAAGACATTGACTCCTCTCGAAGTGTCGATTATAATACTTAGGCAGCGCTGGGGTTCGGCGCGCATTGCAGTAAGGAGTTGCAGTTGGAGATCATCATTTCGGCGCGTCACAATGTGGAAATGACACCGGACTTGAAGCAATATGCCCGGGAACGGGCCGAAAAACTGCTTAAATACTTCGACGGAATCACGAAGATCGTCGTGACTTTGGGGTCGGACCAGGGCCGATACACGGCCGAAATGAATATCTCGGCGCGGCGCCACATCCACCTGATCGGCGAGGTGCAGCAGCGAGACCTGCGCGCGGCCATCGACCTTGTCACCGACAAGATGGAGCGACAACTGACACGGCAGAAGGAGAAGATGAAGAGCTACCGTAACCGCCACAATATCGGTGGAGCTCCGGCAGCCGAGGCTGAAGATGCCGAAAATGCCGAAGA
>JAUWKK010000058.1 GCA_030614245.1 Planctomycetota bacterium
ACAGCCAGGAGGCCCGATGCGTTACCTCGTAACCGGCGGCGCCGGTTTCATCGGCTCATATCTGTGCGAAGCACTCCTCGACGCGGGCCACTCCGTGATTGCGCTCGATAATCTTTCGACCGGACGGATTGAGAATATCGAGCCGGCATGTCTCGCCCGCCCGGGCTTCACTTTCATCGAGGGCACAGTCCGCGACGAGGAGCTGACGGGCCGGCTGGTGGACGATGCCGACGTGATCTTTCATCTCGCTTCGGCTGTTGGTGTGAGCCTGGTGGTTAACCGGCCGGCGCATACGATCGAGGAGACGGCATTCGCGAGTGAAGTGGTGCTCAACGCGGCGCTCGAGCGGAACAGGCCGGTTTTCATAGCGTCGTCGTCGGAGGTTTACGGCAAGGGCGTCTCGCTGCCGATGGCGGAGGACGACGATCTGCTCCTGGGCCCCCCCGACAAGGGGCGCTGGGCGTACGCCTGCTCGAAACTGCTCGATGAGTTCCTCGCGCTCGCGTACTATCGTGAATACGATTTGCCGGTCGTAGTGGGGCGTTTCTTCAATACTGTCGGCGCACGCCAGGCAGGCCGCTGGGGAATGGTGCTGCCTAACTTCGTCCAGCAGGCGATGCGTGGCGATCCGATCGTGGTCTACGGAGATGGCGAGCAGACGCGGTGCTTCGTCCACGTCAGTGATGTCGTCGGTGCTGTGATCAAACTCATGAACCGCCCGGAATCGTATGGGAAGGTCTACAATATCGGCAGCACGGACGAGTTGACGATGAACCAGCTCGCCGAGCGCGTCCGCAGCGTTTGCGGGTCAAGTTCCCCGATCGAGCATTTGCCCTATGACGAGGCGTACACCGAGGGCTTCGAGGACCTTCGCCGCCGCGTGCCGGACATCAGCCGAGTCCGCGACGAGATCGGCTTCGAGCCGACGCTCACCATCGACGAGATCATACGCGAGCTGCGGATTTATTACAGCAAAGGCGGCGGGAATCAGTGATCAGTAAGAAATAAGCACTAAGCAGAAAGCAGTGATCAGTCAAGAACGATGATACTGACCACTGACCACTGAATACCGGATACTGGATACTGGACACTGGATACTGGATACTGAACACTGATGACTGACCACTGCGACAAGTGGTACATGAGGTGCTGGTGCACTGAACCTTGTGGGCGAGTCGAGAAACTTCTTCGCTGCGGAGCAGCGGAGGCGTATAGGCTGGGGCTTCAGCCCCAGTTGAGGAGCGAAACAAAACTAGCCGCCCTGAAGGGGCGGCGCAAAGGAGCACCTCCCGTGCCCCTCCAGGGCACAGATATTATGCGAACTGATTCCTGGGCTTCAGCCCCAGGCTTTATCCCGTGGCCGCTACGCGGCCAGCTATATAGGCTTATTGGCCTGCTATTCGCCCGAATATGAGCTATATGAAATTGGACAATAAGGCGAACTGAATACTGGCCATTGAACACTGGCCACTGGCCACTGAATGAGGAGGGGAACCCCAATGAAATTGCTGGTAACCGGCGGATGCGGATTCATCGGCTCCAACTTTGTCCGCCATTATCTCGAAGGCCATCCTGACGATACGATCGTCAATCTCGATCTGCTGACGTATTGCGGCAATCTGGAGAATCTGCGCGACCTCGAAGGAGACGAACGGCACAGGTTCGTCAGGGGCGATATAGCCGACCGGGAATTGATTGCAGAGCTGATGCGCGACATCGACTTGGTCGTCAATTTCGCTGCCGAGAGCCACGTCGACCGCAGCATTCTCGATCCGTCGCCGTTCATCCACACGAACGTTCTGGGCACTCAGGTGCTCCTGCATGCGGCAAAAGAGGCCGGCGTGGGCAAGTTCGTGCACGTATCGACCGACGAAGTCTACGGCGATCTCGGCCCCGAGGGATATTTCACCGAGACGACGCCGCTTGCGCCGAACAGCCCTTACAGCGCCAGCAAAGCGGCCTCCGACCTGCTGGTGCGGGCGTATCACCGCACCTTCGGCCTGCCGGCCGTCATCACTCGATGCTCGAACAACTATGGGCCGTATCAGTTCCCCGAGAAGCTCATTCCGCTCTTCATCACGAACGCAATGGCCGACGAATCGCTGCCGATCTACGGCGACGGGCTGAATGTCCGCGACTGGATATACGTCATCGATCACTGCCGCGCTCTGGAGGCGGTCATAGATCGCGGCAGGCCGGGAGAGGTCTACAATATCGGAGCGGACAGCGAGCGGACGAATATGGAGATCACGAAGACTATCCTGGCCGAACTCGGCAAGCCGGAGAGCTTGATGACGTTCGTGAAAGATCGCCCCGGCCACGACCGGCGATATGCCATCGATTCATCGAAAATCCAAAGCGAACTCGGATGGCAGCCGGCCTTCCCGTTCGCCCAGGCAATGAAGCAGACCGTTGCGTGGTACGTCGAGAACCGAGAATGGTGGCAGCGCGTTAAGAGCGGCGCGTATCGTGATTACTACGAGGAGCAATACGGATGCAGGTAGCGGGAATGGGGAGCGTCCAGGTCTTCGGCGTGCAGGGTATGCTCGGCTCGGCGGTCTTACGCAAACTTGGCTGCGAGATAGAGGGCGAGATAGACCCGTTCACGGTCATTACCGTTCCACCGGGCGACGAGCGCCCGGGACTGGGCCTTGTGGACCTCGGCGATGGCGAAGCGCTGGCTTCCAATCTTGACGCCGTTCGGCCCTCTTGCGTCATCAACTGCGCGGCGATCACAGACGTAGACGGCTGCGAGTCGAGGCCCGGGATGGCCTTTCTCGTCAATCGCGATGCCGTGCGCAACCTTGCGCGGTCCTGCGCGGCGCTGGGGGTGCGATTGATACACATAAGCACCGATTTCGTCTTCGACGGCGAGAAGGGCGAGCCGTATACCGAAGACGACGCCCCCAATCCTCAGAGTGTGTATGCCCGGTCGAAATACGAAGGCGAACTGGCTGTTGCCGAGGAATGCGAGAACTACGAGATAGTGCGCACCGCCTGGCTGTACGGCTTGGGCAAGCGCAACTTCGTCGAAAGGGTCCTCGAAATGGCCGCAGACCGTGAGCGCCTGATGGGAGCCTGCGACGAGACCGGCTCGCCGACTTACGCCGAAGACGTGGCCGACGTGCTAGTCAAACTTGCTCGAGGCGACGCCACGGGGCTGTATCATTGCACGAACGCAGGCTCGTGTACGCGACTCGAATGGATCGAAGAGATACTGCGGCTTGCCGGCATCGAAAAGCCGGTCGACCCCGTGCCGGCTTCGACGTTCAAGCTGCCGGCAGCACGGCCGTCGCATTCGGTGCTGGACTGCTCGAAGCTTAAGGCAGCAATCGGCGTGGAGATGCGCCCCTGGCGCGATGCCCTGGCTGACTATGTGGGGAGCCGGGGTGGCACGTTCAAGCAAAGCTTGGACGTGAAGTGACACATAATCGTGGAGCATCTTTTCACGGCTGCCGATTAGTTGGCAGGCAAGCACGGCCAACCGAAGACGGTTGACCGTGGCACCCGGCGGCCTGGTAAGGACGGTTGACCGTGGCGCCCAGCCCCGTCAGGGGCGAATTAGAATAGCCCACGGCAACGCCGTGGGTAAGGGTTGCCCCGCATTCCTGCCCATTACTGCAAGGTCGTTGTTGACAACTCCTTCGCCCAGTGGTATATCAATGTAATAGAGCCGGTATTCGGCCGAGAAGGGAGCAATGACGTGACCAGCAAGGAGCGCATGATGCTGGCGATCGACGGCGAGGTGCCGGATCGCCTGCCTGTTACGATCCACCAGTGGCAGCAGTATCACCTCGATAAGTATCTCGATGGCATCAGCGACATCGAGGCATTCAAGAGGTTCGGCCTGGACGCATCGATTGCGTATTTCGAGGCTATAGGCCAATTCTGGATGCCGTGCGCCGTCGCGGATGGATACGATTTGCCGGGATGGGTGGAAGAAACGACCGTCATCAAGGATGAGCCCGACGACCGCATCGTTCACCACCACATCACTACCCCCGACGGTGTGCTGAAGTACAAGACCGGCGGCAACAAGTACACGACGTGGATCACCGAATATCTCGTCAAGAAGCCGGAGGATATCGACCTGATCGACAAGTACATGCCGGTGCCGAGGCTGAACAAGGATTCGATCTCCAGGGCGCACGATGAGCTCGGCGATGATGGCATCCTTCGCGGCTTCGTCTGGGGCGACCAGGCCGGAGCCTGGCAGCATGCGTGCTGCCTCTACGGCGAGCAGGAGATGATCTACGCCGCCATCGACGACCCGGCGTGGACGCATCGTTTCATGGAGATACTGACGACGAAGAAGCTGCGGTTCATCGAGGAATCGCTCGACGGGGCGAAGTTCGATCTTATCGAGACGGGCGGCGGGGCCGGGTCGAGCACGGTTATCTCGCCGAAACTGCACGAGGAGTTCTGCCTGCCGTACGATCGGCGGAGCCACGACGCCTGCCACGCAGTCGGGCACAAGGTGACGTATCACACGTGCGGCGGAATGATGCCGCTGCTCGAGATGATCGTCGAAAACGGCTGCGATTGCTCCGAGACGCTCAGTTGCCCCGAGGTCGGTGGAGACGTGGCCGACATCGGCGAGGTGAAGCGCCGCATCGGCGACAAGATCTGCCTGATCGGCGGATTCAACCAGTTCCAGATACTGACCGAGGGCACACCCGAGCGGATCAGGTCGGAGGTGCATCGGCTTTTCGAGGCGGCCGGAGCCGGCGGGGGGTATATATGTTCGACGTCCGATCATTTCTTCGAGACGCCGCCGGAGAACCTCCAGGCCCTCGCCGATGCCGCAAAGGAGTGCGTGTATTGACGGCCGCTGGGAGGTCATCGCGGCAATAGACCATGGGGCAGTATTCTATTGGAAGGAATAAGGCAGATGGACAGCGTGGAGGCTAAGATAGCTCGCGTACTGACGGCGCTCGATCACCAGGAACCCGACCGCGTGCCGGTGGGAGAGTTCTTCTGGACGAGTTTCCTCCGAAGGGCGAAGAAGGACTTGAGGATCCGAGGCGCCTTCGATCCATATCGGTACTGGGAACTCGACATGATCGTCGTGAACCCGAATATGGACCCGCACATAACCGGCATCCAGATGCTGGAAGACACGCCCGAACGGAAGCTCGTCAAGACGGGCTTCGGGGCGACGATCGAACGCCGAAGCGACTATCCGATGCCGAATTTCCTGGACGTCGACACGAAGACCTTCGAGCAGATGGATGCCTTCGAGTTCGACGACCCGAAGGACGACAGGCGGTACTTCGAGGCCATCGACGATCAGATCAATTCCGTAGCTGACGACCTCAACCTCGGGCTGCCGTCTTTTGTCGACCGCGTGAACTCGTGCGCCAACGATATGTGCGTCTTCGGCAGCGTATGCGATCCCCACGAGACGATCTGGCGGATCATGGGCACCGAGAACGTGCTGTTGAAGATGGCAGAAGATCCCGGCAGGATAGCGAACTTCATTGAGCGGCTCGGCGATTTCCTCGTGGGAATAGTCGAGGGGCAGATTGCCGCGGCCGGCGGCAAGCTGTCGGGGATGTACATCTGGGGCGACGTCGCATACGACAACGGAATGTTCTTCTCGCCGGACTTCTGGCGGCAGGCGTACAAGCCGCAGCTCAAGAAAATCTGTGATGCCATACACGCGGCCGGCCTCAAGGCGATCTATCACGGCTGCGGCAATTCTTCGGCTGTATTCGAAGACATGATCGAGGTCGGCGTCGATTGCCTCAACCCGATCGAGGCCAAGGCCGGCCTCGACGTCATAGACCTGAAGAGGCGATTCGGCGACCGCTGGGCCTTCAACGGCAACATCGACGCCAGAGTGCTCGGAACGAATGATCTCGAAAAGGTCCGCCGGGAAGTGCTCACAAAGCTCAACGCCGCCAAGGGTGGGGGCTACATCCTGCAATCGGACCATTCGGTGCCCGGCAACGTTGACGCCGAGACGTACAGCTACGTGATAGAGCTGGCTCGAGAGAATGGGATTTACCCCCTGGAGCTGGAGGAATTTGATCTGGAGCTGTGATGGGCGGGGGCAACGTAAGATGATGTCGCCGATGGATAAGAAAGAATGGATCCGCGAATGGCTCGAGAGCAGGCATTCTTTTGCCCATCGGAATGAAAGATGCGCAGCGCGCAGAAAAACACAAGATATTGATGAAGGAGGTGAGTGATGAAGAACGCATTGGCAGTCGCCGTTGCCGTGGCCGGGATGTGCTTCTCGGTTGCGGAATGTCCTGGTCAGGAGGATGCTGGGGTAACCGCGACCGTGTGCGGCATAAGCATTGCCGGCCTGGGATATGAAGATCGCAACATAGGCCTGCAACCATCCTTCTACGGCCCCGGAACGAAACTTTCTGTCATGCTGCGGTCCGCGGGCAAAGAGGTCGTCTTCGTTGACACCGATGCGTCCAGGATCCAGAGCTTCGTTGACAACGAAGGGACGGATATTCTGTATGCCGCCAAAGGGGCTCGGAAGTTGCCGTTGCGGCTCAGCCCGTTTGGGCGGTGTCCCCGCTTCAGCAGCGACCGGAAGGCTGCGATTTTCGAGATCAACGGCTTGGGCGTTCCGTCAAAGCAGGCCATCGAGCTCGTGCTCAAGGGGACGGTGAAAGTCACCCTGGCTGCCGGGAAGAAGAGTTTTTCGCTGAAAAACACACATTTGAAAAGAGGGGCGCTCGAGGTTGCCGGACACGATGTCTCGATCATCAAAGCCAGCCCGCCTGAGCGGGGCGAGGCAAAACTGGCCGTCACCTTCGAGTTCAAAGGCAACTCAATGAAGGCGTTCGCGTCGATGTCATTCTCGGATCGGAACGGCAAATCGATTGCTTGGATGCAACGCAAGATTATCACCACGGTCAGCAAGAAGGTAACGTATAGTTTTGCAGAGAAGATTGCGTCGGCGAACATCCGCATTACTTTCTGGGACAAGATCGAATCCGTGGATGTTCCCCTGAACTTGAGGACGTCACTGAGCCTTTTACCCCGGAGAACCAAGATGAAACGCTATGGATCGGTAATCAAAGTCAGACCTGAGAAGTTCGAGGAATACAAGAAGCTGCACGCCGCCGTCTGGCCCGACGTGCTCAAGATGATCACGAAATGCAACATCCGCAACTACTCCATCTATCACAAGGACGGCTATCTTTTCAGCTACTTCGAGTACATCGGCGACGACTTCAAGGCCGATATGGCGAAGATGGCGGCCGATCCCACGACGCAGAAATGGTGGGACGTCTGCGAGCCGTGCCAGCAGCCGCTCGAAACGCGGGCAAAAGGCGAGTGGTGGGCGGACATGGAAGAGGTCTTTCATAACGACTGAGCGGATCGGGTCCTGGGGTATGCCTTCCAGCCTGCCTATGCTGTCTCGATGATGAAGAAAGCGAACGCATGACCTCCAAAGAGCGAGTGATGACCGCCTTCGAGCACGAGGAACCCGACCGCGTCCCCGCGTGGTGCGGGGCTTCCGTGGAGTTCTGGGAGAAGGCTAAGCGGGAGCTGGAGCTCGACGACGAAGCGCTGCGTGTGCGTTTCGGCGATGACTTCCGCCGCGTCTTCGCACGATATGCCGGGCCGGCCGTTCCGCTTCCGGACGGCGTGACGTCGCGCACGATTTTCGGCATCGAGCGCCGGGGCCTCGGATACGGCCAGCCGACGAGCCATCCGCTGGCCGAAGCGACTATCGAAGACGTTCACGCATATCCGTGGCCCGATCCCGAATGCATGGACCTCTCGAACATCAAGGCCGAAGCCGAAGCGTGGGGCGGCGAATACGCCATACTCGGCGGCGACTGGTCGCCGTTCTGGCACGATTCCATCGACCTGTTCGGTATGGAGAATCTCTACTACAAGATGTACGACCAGCCGGAAGTCGTCGAAGCCGCCTATCGGCACATGGTCGATTTCTACGCAAAAGTGAGCGAGCGAATTTTCGACGCCGCAGCGGACGTGATTGATATAATGTTCATCGGGAACGACTTGGGCAGCCAGATCGGGCCGCTGCTGGGAATGGAGCTTTTCGAGAAGTTCGTCCTGCCGCCTATCAGGCGGTTGATAGATATGGGCCACGTTCACGGCCTCAAGGTGATGCTGCACTGCTGCGGCGGCTTCGAGCTTCTGATCCCGCCGCTCATCGAGGCCGGGCTGGACGGCCTGCACGCCATCCAGCCGTGCTGCCGGAGGATGGAACTCCAGGCGCTCAAGGACAATTACGGCGGCAGGATGCTGTTCAACGGCGCCATCGATTCGCAGTACGTGCTCATCGACGGAACGCCCGAGACCGTCCGAGAGGATACGCGCAAGGTCCTCGACGTAATGAAGCCCGGCGGAGGATACGTGGCCGGGGCGAGTCACGATACTATCCTCGAAGAGACCCCGTTGGAGAACGTGCTCGCAATGTTCGACGCGATTCGCGAGTTTGGTGTCTATGCCTGAATTGAAACCGACCATCGGCGAGACGATCCTGCGCATGACCGGGATCGTCAAGGAATTCTCCGGCACGCGAGCGCTCGATCGCGTTGATTTCGACGTGCGCACCGGCGAGATCCACGCCTTGATCGGCGAGAACGGTGCGGGCAAGTCGACGCTGATGAACGTCCTCGCCGGGCGGTTTGACGACTACGAGGGGCAAATCGCCTTCAGCGGAGAGAGCATCCGGCTGGTCAATCCGCGCCAGGTGCGCGACCTCGGTATCGCCGTCATCTATCAGGAGTTGAGCGTCCTGCCGAATCTGACCGTAGCTGAGAACATAATGCTCGGCCACGAGCCGGGCGGGACGCTGCCGGGCGCGATCGACAAGGCGGAACTGAGGGCACAGGCGGGGGCCGTGATCGACCGCCTCGGCTTCGACCTGCCGCTCGACGGAAAAGTCGAGAGCCTCAGCCACGCAAGGCAGTGCCTCGTCGAGGTCGCACACGCCATTCGCAAAGACATCAAGGTGCTCGTTTTCGACGAGCCGACCGCCTGCCTGGGCAGTGAGGACGTCGAGAAACTGTTCGACGCCATGCGCGACCTGAAAACGAAGGGCATCGGGATGGCCTACATCACGCATCGGCTGGCGGAACTGCCGCGGATCGCAGATCGCGTGACCGTGCTGCGCGACGGGAAGGCCGTCGGCACGCTCGACATAGCCGACGCGACGACGCCGCGCCTGAGCAAGATGATGCTCGGCCGCACGCTCGACGAGATGTTCCCGGAAAAGCGCAACAAGCCCGGCAGGCCGATCCTCGAGGTCGAAGGCCTGACACGTCCCGGCGTCTTCCAGGATATCTCGTTCGTGCTGCACGAGGGCGAGATACTCGGCATTGCCGGGCTGGTCGGCTCGGGACGGACCGAGATCGTACGAGCAATCTTCGGTGCCGAAAAGGCTGACGGCCGGTGCGTGCTCGACGGGAGGGAACTCGCCCGCCGCTCGCCGGGATGGTGCATGGCGATGGGCATGGGAATGATACAGGAAGACCGCAAGCGCGACGGCAACATCACCGGCCTTTCCGTTGCGGTCAACCTCGGGATCGGTATACTCGACCGCCTGGCGGGCGCGGTCGGGTTCCTCGCGCCGAAGCGAATCCGCACGAATGCCGAGGTGATGATCGGCCGCATGCGGGTCGCGCCGTCCGATCCGCTGAGGGAAGTCCAATTGCTCAGCGGTGGAAACCAGCAGAAGGTGATCGTTGGCCGATGGCTGTGCGCCGACCCGAAGGTCATGATCTTCGACGAGCCGACGCAAGGGATCGACGTCGGCACGAAGGCACAGTTGTACGAGCTGCTGATGGAGCTCGCCTGCGAGGGCCGGGGGATCATCCTGATCTCATCCGAGTTCATCGAGCTCACCAGCCTGGCCGACCGCATACTCGTGATAAAAGGCGGCCGCAAAGCCTGCGAACTGCCCGGGCCGGAAACCTGCGTCGATGAGCTGTTCGCCGCCTGCACGGAGAAAGGCGCTGAATGAGCGAAGAAGTCAACGGACCTTCCATCGGCGAGGAAAGGAAACTCTCCTTTCAGTTCCTCCAGACGGCCTCCGTTCTCATATTGACGATCATCCTGTGCGTCATATCGAGCATATCCACGGAGAATTTCTTCAGTTGGAACAACCTTGTCTACAACCTGCTGACGAATGCGGCGTGCCTGGGGATAATATCGTGCGGGATGACCTTCGTAATGATCGGCGGCGGGTTCGATATGTCGGTCGGAGCGAGTACGGCTGTGTGCAGTGTCGTGGCGGTTCTTGCGCTCCGGCAGTTCGCGGGTTCCGGGGCCGCTGTGGCGATACCGGCGGCGATTATCTGCGCGGCGACGGCCGGGATGCTGCTGGGCTCTTTCAACGGCGCGATGGTCTCGTACGTCGGCGTCAATCCGTTCGTCACGACGCTGAGCACGATGCTCGTCTTTCGCGGCGTAGCGCTGCTTCTCACGAGCGGAGGGCAGACGATAATGGTCCCGCTGAAGTTCAGCAAGACGTTCGGGGAGTTCTACTGGGCAAAGGTGCCGGTCTTCGGCAGCCAGGCACATCAACTGACGGTCCCGATCCTCGTGATGATCGGCGCGTTCGCCGTCTCCATCTACGTGCTGCGCTTCACGCGCTTCGGGCACTACGTGTACGCCGTGGGCGGCAACGAGAACGCCGCGTGGCTCGCGGGGATCAACACGAAGCTGGTCAAGATGGCGACATACGGCATCTGCGGGCTGACTTGCGGCGTCGCGGCGGTCATCTTCACGGCGATGTCGAGCACGGCCCAGGCGTCGAGCTATGTCGGCCTCGCATTCGAGGCTATCGCCAGCGTCATAGTGGGCGGAACCGCCCTCGGCGGCGGCTCGGGCAGCCTACTGTGTACCATCAACGGCCTCCTGC
>JAUWKK010000266.1 GCA_030614245.1 Planctomycetota bacterium
ATTCACTTGACTTTCCCGCTTTTCTTGCTATCATTCTCCTTGTTGGTGCGGCTCATAACGAAAGGAGAATCGCAATGGGCAGAGAGTGGGACAAAGAGCGGCAGAAAGCCCAGCAAGAGGCAGCTAATCAACGTAAACGCGCTGAGGCAGCGGAGCGACGATTAGCCGAACTCGAAGGCAATAAGGGGACAGGCGACACTGGCGGAGAGGAACCGCGCTCCGAGAATGCGGATGATGAACTTCTTCTCGATATACAGGACGCGATTCGCCAAGTTTACGAGAACCTGACGATGCTGGATAGTACTCTTGGCGGTTCAATGAAGGCTCTTGTCGCTGAAATCCACGAGCAAAATGCTGAAATCCGCGAACAAAATACGGGAGTGGCTCAACTGACTGTTAAGCTGAACCAAATCTATTTACAGCTAATCTCTCTGACGACAGCAGTGAGACCAACGTAATCCTGCGCCGAATCTTAAGCATTTTTCGCCCGTGCCAAGAAAAAACCCTTGACACGGGCATTTTTCGACTCTACTCTATGGTAGACCTTAGTTCATTGAAACCTTGCGGACAGTGCCGCTCTAGTCTGGGGATGCTGGACGCCCCATAAGAAACATTATCGGCCCTGCGAGATGCTCTCGCTCTGAGCTCGTTGTCAGCTGCGGCGCCCTGTTCCATGTTGTTATGTGACAAGCTGTTCGGCGGTGCCTCAGGCGGAGTTGAGGGCTTTTGCGGTGAGTTGTCTGGCCTCGGCGGCTGCTTCGCCAGGCTGAATGAGCAATACTGTGCGGGGTTCGCCGGGCAGTAGGTCGAAATAGTTGTCGCTCAGCTTGCCGTCAATTGGCTCCTTGATGTGGGCGAAGCATGCAAATTGGTCGGATTTGAGAGTGACTTCGAGGCGATGACAGCCTTCGAATTGCGTGGGCGGCTGGTGGATTTCGACCGAAATCTTGGCGTCTGGCAGCTTCAGATCCTTCAATTCAGCAAAGAACAGGCGATTGCGCAATGACGGTCTCGTAAGGCTCTGTACCCAGACGTAGCGTTGGGCGGGGTCAATGTGGGAGAGTGTGCTGGATGAGACGCTATGTAGCAAGACGGATGAATTGGGCGGAATAGCAATGGGCAATTCTTCTGACGTATCCGCCCCACCGGAGAACGCCCCGGACTGAAGTTTAACCGTGTCGGAGTATTCAGCCAAGGTGTCATTGGTGCCCCAGAGCTCGATATTTCCGTGGTGGTCGCACAATGACAGCAGGATCGGGCTGAAGGCCCGTTTGAGGTAATAATAGGCGGCCTTGGGAACGGCATAGTAGTCGATCAGGCTCCAGCTTATGCCGGGCCAGCAGTCATTGAGTTGCCAGACAAGCGCCCCACTTGAATGATACTTGAGCCTGCGGAGATGTTCGACGCAGAAGGCGAGGCCTTCAGCCTGGACGAGCATTGACAGCGTTTCGTATTCGGCGAGGTTCTCCGGCATCCCCGTATGGGCTAAGAACATGCGGTCCTTGCGTTCAAGGTCGGCGTCCTTGATCCGATGGTTGAATTGGTCGCCGCCTAAGGCACAGCTATTATGCGGTATATTACGCAGCAGCGTGCCGAGCACGGGCGATGCTTGAATGCCGAACTCGCTCAGAAAGCGGCTGGTGTCTTCGGCGTAGTTGCGGTAGTTGACGTTCTTTGGTGAAGGATCGAAACGTGGCCGCTCGCCGAAACTGCGGCCCGGAACGACCCCCGACCAGACCTGCCAGTTATGCGAGTCGCCCTCGAGTGCGGAATTGTGATCGTCGCCCCCGTAAGGGCTGCCGGGCCAGTAAGGCCGTGACGGATCGAGCTTGGAGCATATAGCTGGAAGCATCTCATCGAAGATGCTCTCCCCGTAAGGCGGCAGCGTCCTCTTGTTCCAATTTCTCACATCGTGCTGCCACTGGATTTCGTTGCAGCCGCACCAGAGAGCAAGACACGGGTGCCGGCGGAGGCTGCGAACGACGGCCGTCGCCTCCATAGTCACGCTCGCCTTGAAGTCGTCGTCCCACTCGGGATACGCTGCGCACGAGAACATGAAATCCTGCCAGACCAGTATTCCCATTCGATCGCACGTGTCGTAGAAGGCTTCGTTTTCGTAGATACCGCCGCCCCACACGCGCAGCATGTTCATGTTGCCGTCGCGGGCCATCCCGATGAGTTGGCGATACCTTTGAGCGCGGATGGTTCCTATCATTGAGTCCGCGGGTATCCAGTTTGCGCCCTTGCAGAATATCTTCTTGCCGTTGAGCAGAAACGTGAAACTCTTGCCGCGCCCCTCTGGGTCGGGCTCCCGGATGAGTTCAAAGGTTCGGATGCCGAGAGGGACCTCGCGCCGGTCGAGTTCTTCGTCGCCGTCGAGCAGGCGGAGGTCGATCTCGTAGAGATACGGTTCGCCCAAGTCGTGCGTCCACCAGAGTCTTGGCTCGGCAACCTCGTAGCGGAATGTCGCCCGGCCATCGACGACCGGCAGCCGCTGGTATCGCGGCCCTTCGTCGACGTTCATCCGGGCCTCGATTTGCAACGGGGCACTGGGATCGGCGACTTCGACGTTGACTTCAACGCTGAACTGGGCATTGCGGGATGCGATGCGTTGAGTATGAGGGAAGACGTCCAGCAGGCGGGCCTTCCTGAAGACGAGCGCGAGCACGGGGCGCCAGATGCCGACGGTGACTAGTCTCGGCGCCCAGTCCCAGCCGAAGCTCATCTGGGCCTTTCTAACCCAGATGCGGTGTTCGTCGAACGCCGACCATGTCTTGCTGAGGTCCTTGTCCCGGATGCGCATACTGGTGGATGCGAAGCGGACGGCAATGGTATTGCTCCGGCCGGGGATGAGCAGGTCGGTGCAGTCGAATACGGCAGGCGTGAACATGTTGTCATGGCCGCCGATCTCGCTGCCGTTGAGGAAGACGGTGGCGAAGGTGTCGAGCCCCTCGAAGATGAGATAGCACCGTTCGCCGTCTTCCAATTCAGGCGGGACGAAGCAGCTTCGATACCACCAGTCGCGCTCTTCGATCCATCGGCATTCGAGGTCGTTCTTGCCGAAGTACGGGTCGTCGATGCGGCCCGCGGCAAGCAGTGCGCTGTGCACGTCTCCCGGCACTTCGGCGGCGGTCCATTGAGAAGCATCGAAGTCCGGGGCTGCCGGGCCATTGTCGCTATCGGGATCGACGTCGCGGATTCTCCATGCGCCGCAGAGGTTGATCTGCTTCATCCCGGAGTTACCTCGAGCTTTCCTGTAAAGGAAGACAGGAAGCGACGAACGTCCGGGCGGTTCGCTGCCTCCTGTCTTGAACGCCGGTCAAGGAAAGCGAAGTCAGTTACTTAAGCGGCGAATTCATTCCGAACCAGTCGCCGAAATTGAGGAAGCCTCTGTAAATATCTTCCTGCATATTATACTCTCTCACGGCGGCATAGAAGACATAGATACCGGCCAGCAGGCGAACCACCGCCAGGCTGAGAAGCACCGTGAAAGCAGTGTGCGCTGCCGGCTCTTCCTCGAATTCAATCGCCGCCGCCGCCGCGGCGCCCTCGGTATCCGTCTCGTCGGACAAGTCTGTCTCGGTGTCAGAGAAGTCGATCCCACCCACTTGGCCGGGTTGATCCTCAAGTATGACGTAGTCTTCGTCGGCGAGTGCGACTTCTTCGGTGGCCACGTCGGTGGCCTCGTCTTCAAACCCCATCTGCTCGGTCGCAGCGGTCTCAACCGCCGCATCCGGTGAGAGTTCAATTGTCGGTATCATCGTTTCCGAGCCGGGCGCATCCTGATCGTCGAAGGACAGCTCGATTGTAGGTATGACGGTCTGCGGTTCTTCGTGTTCGACAGCTTCTTCCTCGATTTGGAGTGCGGGCGGCTCCTCGCCGGCTCCCGGCAGCACGACGGTGGGCTCGCTGATGACTTCCTTTACGAGCGCCTGCACCTGCTCGGTCAGGAACTTCTCTCCGCCTGGATCGCGGAAGGAACGCAGCTTGCCCTCAGCTATCAACTCGCGCAGCTTGTTCTCGCTGATCTGCAGTTTCTCCAACACTTCCTGCAGGCTTATGTACTCCGCCATAGGGTGTCTCTCCCGTGGTTCCTGTCAGTCCAACGTGTTATCTCGGTCCACTCGATTTCTGATACCGTTTCCTGATCTCGCCGACGGTCGGCTTTATTTCCCTGCCTGATGAAAAGATCGTCACCTTTTCTGATAAAAGGGTATCCCACTTGTATGATCGGCCTGCCAGGAGGCGGAAGACGCCCCTGTCGAAGGCTCTCGCCGCACCGACGGGCGGGTAGTATGCGTATACCAGTACAGTCTGATGATTCGTGTCGACCATGTAGAGCACGTCACCGTACTGGTCGAGGCGTCCGGTCACAGCGATTACTCCGCCGGCGGCGCCGGTGGCACCCGCGGCAACGGCCGTGTGGTCGGCCCGATTAGACTCTACCAGCAAAACGGCCATCAGAATGACCAGACCGATCAGCATGACGTTAATCCATGTCAATCTCATCACTGTCTCCTTACTCGGGAACCCGGTTCCATGAACGTCCA
>JAUWKK010000357.1 GCA_030614245.1 Planctomycetota bacterium
AGGGGCACGGGAAATATTCCTTATCCTCCGCCCCTCCAGGGCGGATTCCGTCTTGTCGTCCTCAACCTGGGGCTCGAAGCCCCAGGCTATATGCCCCCCGGCTCTCAGCGGCTCCGCAGCGAAGATACGGGGCCTCGCCAGAGCGTACCTGACGCTGACGCTCACATCCGCGGCTGACAGCTCGCAATTCTTTGCCAGCCCGAGCATCATACACATCCTCACTCTTGCGGCGCATGATATACACCATTAGTTGGGGTCATACTCGACGCCGACACTCAGGCCACGCGCGCAGTCAATCCGGCCTGCTCGAAGATGGCCGTGTTGGCGTTGACTTCCAGCGTTTCCTGAAAATCCGGCCGGAACGCCATTCCGCAGGCCCTGTACTTGCCGCCCGCGGCCTTGTTGTAGGGCAGCAGGTCCACTCGGACCATACCGTCAAGCCCCCGCACCGTTTCGGCGATGGCCGCAAGGTTCTCGTTGGTGTCGGTTACTCCCGGAATGAGCGGCACGCGGACTACGAACGGGACATTCATCGTGGCAAGGACACGCAGGTTTCGCAGGATAGGCCCATTGTCCACACCGGTATAGCGCCGGTGTGCGGCCGGGGCGATCAGCTTGACGTCGAAGAACACCAGGTCCGACTTGCCGGCCAGCAGGCGGAAATCATCCTCGCCGCCGAAGCCGGAGGTGTCCAGCAGGACGTGAATATCGTCGAGCAGATCGAGGACCTCGGCCACGAACGCAGCCTGCATCAGCGGCTCGCCGCCCGAGAAGGTCACCCCGCCCTCGTTCGTGCGCAGGATTTCCGCCTGACGGTTGAGAATCCCTGCGAGTTCGGAGGACGCATATCTTTTTCCCACGACCCGCTCGCCGGCGGGACCGTGCATGACCTGTGGCTCGGGCGAGATCCCTTCCGGATTGTGGCACCAGGAGCACCGGAGCGGGCATCCTTTCATGAACACCGTCGTGCGGATCCCGGGGCCGTCGTGGACGGCGAACTCCTTGATGTCGAATATCAGGCCGTTCGTCACGATTGAGCCGCCTCCCGTCGCATCGAAACACATACTTCGCCGGGCCCGCCTCCTTCGAGAAGGTTACGCCCAATTGATGGCGTACATGTTCCTGGCGATAATGTGATCCTGGTATTCCGGCTCGAGCTCGCAGAAATAGCCGCTCCAGCCCCAGACGCGGACGATCAGGCTCTTGTGCCTTTCCGGATGCACCTTGGCGTCCTGCAAGGTCTCGACGTTCAACGTATTTAGCTGGAACTGCTGGCAGCCGAGCTGGGCGAAAGTCCGGACGAGCATTGCCACCTTCCGTATCGAATCGGCATCCCGGAAGACCGTATCGGAGAGTTCCATAGTGACGGGCCCGCCGTTGCAGATACGGCGATAGTCGATCTTGCTGTAAGTTTGAAGCACGCTGATCGGGCCTCGGACGTTCGCTCCCGGCGACGGCGCGAGGCTGGAACTGAAGAAGTCGCCTTTCTTGCGGCCATCAGCCGTCGCGCCCACCACGGGCTCCCGCATCCCTTCACGGCCACTGGCCAGCCATATGTAGTACATTGCCGAGCCGCTGCCGGGCCGGATGATCCCACCCCGCCCGTTGTCCCCTTCCGCCTCGCAGGCGTCCGCGAACTTATCGAACAGCCAGACAAGCAGCGAATCCGCCGCATCGTCGTTGTTGCCCACCTTCGGGCCTTCTTCCAGGAGCTTCTTCCGGAGATGCTCGTACCCCTGGTAGTTCTCGACCAGTGCGTTGACGAGTTCCCCGCGCTCGACGCTTCTATCCTCGAAGACAAAACGCTTCACGGCTGCGAGGGCGTCGGCTGCATTGGCGGAGGCGGCTCCGTGAATACCGAAGTTGTTGTACTTAGCCCCGTGCGACAGGTCACGGCCGCGCTCCAGGCACTCGTCCATCAGCACGGAATAATAAGGAGCCGGAGGGAGCAGCAGCCTCCTGCGTGGAGCCGAGACAGCCTCGACTTGCTCGTGGATGTCCTTCTCGACCCGCTCGAGGATGCCCTCGAAATCATCCTGCGCGGCCAGGCCCTCCATGATGCCCTTATTAGCGGCCGCAGGAAGAGACACAGCACCGATATTGACGATCTCCATTCCGTTGCCGGGGACGAGATATTCCCAGCAGGCGGCCACCGAGTAGTCCCGGGCGTCCTCGATATCATAGCCGTGGGCGACGAGGCCGTCTATCACAACGTCGTCATTCGAGTACTGCGGGAAACCGAGCGCCTTCCGCGTCAGCTCCGCCGCCAGTTCGAGCAGCTCCAGGTCGGTATCAGGCGAGACCCGCAGGTTGACCTTGGGGTCTATCATGCTGACGTCGCGGGCGACGCGTAGCACCATCCACGTCAGTTCGTTCACCCCGTCGGTTCCGTCTCGCTTAACGCCGCCGAGCATCATGCTCTGGCCGTTGTCGCCCTGCTGAACGCCCGGGTAGAGGTCGCTGTCCTTGTTGAGCGAGATGAAGAACTCGGCAAGAAGCTCTTCGGCGGCCTCGATATCCAGGTGTCCGGAATCGAGGTCGGCCTGGAGGTACGTCCACACGTACTGGTCGAAACGGCCCCAGCCGACGTGGTAGTGGCCGCTCAGCCAGAGGACGGCCTGGACGATGCGAAGCGATTGCAGGGCCTCGTGGAATGAACGCGGTCGGTTTGCCGGGACGTTTTCGAGAATGTCCGCCAGTTCGTCGCGTCCGAGCCGCCGGGCCTCTGCCGAGTACCGTGCCGCAAGAGCGAGGACGGCATCGATCGTCTCGATCGATGAGTCGAGAAACTCGACGGCCTCAGCGTCATCGGCCAGACGCTCGCGTGCCGCCTGGGCCGCTCTCTTGCGCCCGAGTAACCCTCCCGAAAGAAGCATCCCCCAATCTGCGCAGATGTTACTGATTGGCCCGGCCTCGTGCGCCTCTCGCTGCTTGAAAAGGGCGCTCCAATCCTCGGGAGAATAGATCGGAGGCACACAGGGAACCGTCCGAGTGAAAACGATCCGCTCGTTGGGCTGGATGATCACTTTCTCGGCTTCGCACTGCCGGCGGGTCAGACGGGCCGCGCGCTTCATCCAGGAAAACCCCTCTGCCTCGCACTCCGAGATTACGTCGGGAGCGGAGTCGTGGCGCAGCCGGGTGTGGGCACATTTGCGCCCCCGAACCGTGATCTCTTCCAATCTATCGGTCATCGGTATCGTTGCTCTATATCACGCCTCTCAGGCTGCGGCTC
>JAUWKK010000365.1 GCA_030614245.1 Planctomycetota bacterium
CTTCCACCGCTTGATGAAGTGCGCATAGAGACGGACCATCTCGCCCGTGGCGATGTTTTTCGGCTCGTCGATCAAGTAGATGTAATAGGTGTAGGAGCAGCGAGGGTCCGTGGGGAGGTCAACGATCTTGACGCGCCAGACTTCGGTGATCTCCGTGGCGTTGGCCTGCAGCGGGGTGTGGTTGATTTTCGAGAGATGGCCTTCGATATAGACGAGTCTCCCCCGGGCTTTCTCTGGCTCCGTCATGAGTGACCGCGGATCGATGGACTTATCGACTTTCTCGCGAGCCTTCGCCGGGGTGAGATTGCGGGACTGGTGGAGCAGCACGTAGAGTGCGGCCATCTCGAACCTGTTCGTCCGGTCTTTCACTTCATTGAGGATGCCCGGGTCTGCGAGGTATTCCATGTTGCTTTGTACTCGGAGTTCATCCGGCGTGGGCACTTCGTCGTCGGCCGGTTCCGGCACGGCCGGCGGCTGCCTCTCGAGTATCTCGGTTTCCTCCCACTTGACCTGTTTCTTGTCGGGTTCTCGTGCCGTCCGCGAACAATGGCGCAGGCCCAGCAGTGCCGCGAGGGCGACGGCAAGGGCAAGTGTCATCAGCCGGATTCGCCTCCGCGCGCCGACGTGATCGAACGGCGTCTTCGATACGGGCATCACATCCATTGCGGAACTCCTGGGTGGAACATTGTAGCGCCGGCAGCCATGAAGTTCAATTCGTGATTCGAGAGAGCGTCTGACTCCCTATCGTGGGGTATCTTGTGTGTCGCGAATGTGAGGATGTGTTCAATGCTGCGGCTGGCGAAGAATTGCTGGCGGTCAGGCGCGAATGTGCGCCTCAGCATTCGGTACGCCCGGGAGGGGCCCCGTCTCTTCGCTGCGGAGCCGCTGAGAGCCGGGGGGTATATAGGCTGGGGCTTCAGCCCCAGTTGAGGAGCGGAAAGAGACGAGTCGCCCTGAAGGGGCGGAGGAAAAGAACATTTGCCTTGCCCCTTCAGGGCACAGCTATTATGCTGTCTGATTCCTGGGGCTGAAGCCCCAGGCTTCATCCCTTGGCCGCTGCGCGGCCCGGAATCAGCTTGCATGCGATGCAGATTGAACACATGCATTCCTTCTGAATCGCGGTTGGCCAGCATACCCCACGATCTATATACAGACTCTTCGAGAGACTCAAAAGGTTTTTGCGCCATGCAGTCGATCCTGAAACTACGGATAAACACAGCCGCTCAGGCTGCAATGCGCGACTCCTCGGAACGTCTGCAATAGTAAACGTGTGGAAAGGCCGCAGGGTTCAAAGGATTCATGGGGCGTCGAGGCCCATGTCTTTGCTTTCCGCGATTTCAGACGAGATCGCCTCGAGTTCGTCCGGCGCAGGGGGAACGCCGTACGCCGTTGGGTCCTTTTCAAGTTGCCGCAGCAGCCAGGTAATCATGCAGACCGAGACAGCAAAGGACGCGACATTGGAGATCGGTAGCGACCACCAGACGCCGGTAACCCCCCAGCCGAACGTCCAGGCGAAGATGATGGCCAGCGGGAGTCTCAGTATCAGCGTCCGCAATATCTGGCAGAGCATCGCCAGCCACGTGCGGCCAAATCCCTGGATGCCCGCCGAGATCATAATACTACAGCCGATGGCCGCGTAAGCCCAGCAGTTAATGCGAAGATACGCAGCACCCGATGCCAGCATCGCGGGGTCCTTCTCGATGCTGAACAGGCCAATGAAGACGTCCGGCCAGATCATCAGCGCGAGCCCGACAAGCCCCATCGAAATCGCTGCAATCCAGCAGCTCGACCTGATCGTCTCCTTGCAGCGGTCGAGCTTGCCGGCGCCGAGATTATAGCCGACCATCGGCATCACCGCCGAGAACAGGCCGAAGATCGGTACAAAGGCGAACATCTCGAGCCTCATCCCTATCCCTGTTATGCCCATTGCGTTCTCGTCAATCGAGTTCAGCAGGCGCATTACCCATGCGAAAGACGCAGACATGGCGACGTGGCCGATTGTTGACGGCAGCCCGACGAAATAGATGCTGCCGATTGTCCTGAAGCAGGCCTTCGGACGCATCAGCCAGGGCACCGAAGGCTGCAGCTTCGTACCGCTGGACCAGAGCGACGCGAGCAGAGCGAAAGTCATCAGGCTGCGCGTCAGCAGAGTGGCATATGCAGCGCCGCGGACTCCCATCCCCAGCCCGATCCCCGCAATCGGGTCGCATACCCACCCGAGCACCGGCCACGTCTGACCGACATTGTCCGGACCGAAGATGAACAGCGGATCGAGAAGCATGTTGGCTATATTGGCTATTGCCATTATCTTCATTGGTGTGATGGTGTTGCCCTGCGCCCGGAGCGCGGCATCGGCCACAGTGCCGACGTGCATGAAGAGCGCGCCGAGCACGACGATGCTGAAGTACTCGGTTGCTCTTGCCAGGATGTCTGCGTCCGGTTCGAAGACCAGCCGGATAATGTCTTCCGCGAGGATGAAGCCAGAGATAGAGATGACGGCGCCGATGACGGCGGCTATTCCAAGGGCGTGGTTCAGTATGCTGCGTGCGCGGTTGTGGTCGCCGGCGCCCAGGTATCGCGAGACGAGTGCCGATACGCCGATCGCCGGAGCAATGCCCAGCGAGAAGACGATGAATGTCAACGGCATCACCATCATCACGGCGTTGAGGTCCAGCTTGCCCAGCCAGCCGATATAGACCGCGTCAACAAAGCTATAGAGAGTAGCGAGAATGCCGTTGGCCGCAGCCGGGATAGCGAGTGTCACGAGTGTCCGCATCACCGGGGCGGTGCCCATCTCTTCGTGTTCGATTCGTCGCAGAACCATAGGTTCCGTGTCTCCCGTGGCACATTGTATCACGTATCGGTCGCATTCGGTAGGGCGCGACAACAACGACAGCAATTCCGCATCGAGCGTCCTGTCGGTGTCTTGGGGTTTGGTGAAACAGTTTGATATTGGTGGTTATCGGCATCGTGGGGTGTCGGCGAGTCTGCCGGTCAGTTTCGCAGGACGATTCCCGGGGGCCGGCCTGCCCGAGAGGCGGTATGTATATACGGTGGCTGTCGAGATGGTGCATCTTCTCATTATCTGTGTTCATCCGGTGCCCGGC
>JAUWKK010000300.1 GCA_030614245.1 Planctomycetota bacterium
CATGATCGTCGAAGGCAATCCATCGAGAGTCCGGGTGGTCAACGTCGTAGGCCTGAAACGCAACGGCTTTTCCGCCGAGCGCATCGAGGCCATCAAGCTGGCGCACAGGCTCCTTTACCGCTCCGCAATGAACTGCGCCGAGGCCTTCCGGCCGCTTGAACGCAACGGCCTGCCAGAAGCCATCGAACAGCTCATCGAGTTCCACATGCGAGTCGAAAAGGGCCGCCAGGGCCGCTCACTCGAAGCCTTCAAAAAGACTACCGTCTACTGACGCCGCTCGCGACCGGAACGGACATCGTCTGTGTCCTGCGGCAGGGTGGGCGTATCAGCATTTGCACAGGCGCAGCGCAAAGTCAAGAATAATGCACGCCGCTCTCGAAAAAACGATCACTGTTATGGTATAATACCGTACGAAGCCGGGCGCGGCTCCGACTGCCCGTTTGCCGCTGCTTTGTCCTGTGGAGGAGCCTGCGATGCTGTTTCGGACGCTCTGTTTGCCTCATCTTGTGCTGTTTGCTCTTGTTGTCGCCCCGCTGGCGGGCCCGGTGCTTGCTGACGACGTTTCGGATGCGGCCGCCCTGCTGCCGGCACAGTATCGGGCGGATGTGACGAAATCGCTCGCAAAGGCAGGGGGGAATGCCGCAGAATTGATCGGAGCCATCAGGGCCGTCAAGGCGGAACAGCGCGAGGCCGTCGCGTATCTCCTGGCGTACATGCCGGAGCGCGACCTGGTCTCACTGAAGAAGGATTTCATCGGCGAGAACGTCGAATACTCCTTCAGAGCGCTGGCGGAGGCGCCATGGGGCAAGGATATCCCGCGAGAGCTCTTCCTCAACGACATCTTACCCTACGCAAGCATCAACGAACGCCGCGACAGGTGGCGCAAGGACTTCTTCGACCGCTTCATGCCGCTCGCTAAGAAATGCAAGACGCCGGGCGAGGCTGCGCTGATGCTCAACAGAACGGTCTTCCCGACCCTTGGTGTAAGGTATCATGGCTCGAAGCGTCCGAAGCCGGATCAGAGCCCGTACGAATCGACTGAGGCGAAGTTTGCATCATGCACGGGGCTGTCGGTTATGCTGATCGATGCATGCCGGGCGGTCGGCGTACCCGCACGGTTCGCCGGAGTCCCGATATGGTACAACAAGAGCGGCAACCACAGTTGGGTGGAGGTCTGGGACCGCCAGTGGAACTTCACCGGAGCGGCTGAGCCGGGTAAGCTCAACCATGCGTGGTTCAACGGGAACGCCAGGCGGGCGGACGTGAATCGACGAATGTTCAGCATCTATGCATCGTCATTCCGCAGGACCGGCACCAGCTTTCCACTGGTATGGAACCGGTCCATAAAGTACGTCCCAGCCGTCAACGTCTCACCATTCTATACCGCCCGGCGCACGGTGAAATTCCGCCTGAAGGGCAAGACGCCCGCAGAGCTGCTGCTGCGGCTTGACGGTCGGATTGTGGCGAAGGATATGCTTAAGGACACCATCGAATTCGAGCTTGCAGGCGGGCTGACGTATCAGGCCGAGATAACGCCGCTCGGCTCGAAGAAGGTGGTAAAGAAACCTATCGCGGTGCCGGCTAAAGGTGATGACGCGATAGAGGTGGGCCCGGGTGATGATTGATCCTCTGGCGGGTGGCACGGTCAACGGGCTTGCGTTGGCCCCGCCATAGGCGGGCAGGCGCTTGCCTGCCTTCGGCAGGTTGGCCCACGTCCAAGCGTTGCTTGAACGTGCCACCCGGCCGCAACCCCGAGCAGCATGTTCAGCATATATCGGTCCTGTTAGTAACGCAGCTTAAAGATGCCCAGCCTCATCGGTGGCGCTGCGGCGGATCATTTCCCCGGCGTCAGATCGATCCAATACGTCTTCTTCTCGGTCACATAGTTGGGATTGCGCGGGCCGTAAGGAAATCGCACATCCCGGCAGGTCTTACCCGCGTATTTCATTCGGACGTCGAGCAGGCAGAAGCTGTCGAGCCTTTCGTTGGCCTTCTTTGTGGCGAGCAGTTCGATCATGTTCAAGCGCCGGAGCTTCGCCTTCGGGATATTGATCGCGACGACTTCGGTGCCCTTGACCGGATGGCGATAGCGATTGTCGCCCTTGAGCCCGGTAGGCTTCAGCCCGATGAGTTTCTCGCCGTTGAAACGCAATTCGGCTCCGATGTCGATGCCGCCCAGGTCGAGTTCGAGTACGGCGTCGGCGATTGCGGCAAACTTGGCCTGGTGGCCGGTGAGCGTCAGGAAATCGCCCCCGCATTGCCACGTCTTCTTGCCGTCGGTGACGGCGACCGCCAGCGGGCGGATGCCTTCGGCTACGTCTTCGAGCTTGAGCTTCGCGTTGAACGAGCACTTTATCGGGCCGCGTTCAAACTGCACTTTTTCTTCGTGTCCGCCGACCTTTACGGTGAGTTTCGTGATCTCGCTGTGCGGGTCGTAAAATGCACCTCGGAGAGGGGTCGCGTGGGTGAATGTATCGCCGGGGCGGGGGAAGTCGATCGTGATCGCGTGCGGATCGCCCGTCGCCCGGTAGAACATATCGAGGCCTTTTTCCGTGACGTTGACGATGCGATAGCCGGTCTGGCGATCCTTGTCGGAGAACACCTGCGCGATCGAGCCGCTGATGATGACCGGGACCCTGTTGTATGTGAACGCCCGGTCGGTGTGATGATGGCCGGTGAATATCTGCTCGACCTTGTATCTCCGCACGACCGCCGAGAATGAGCGGTCGCCCTCGGGGAAATGCACGAAGAGGAGTATGCGCGTGCCCGGCTTGACGAGCTTGAGGTCATCTTCGAGCCACCCGGCGGCGGTTTCCGAGACGCCGTTGCGCCACTTGCCCTTGACCAGCCGCTGGTAGTCGACGCCGACGAAGTGGATTCCGGCGTAATCGAACGACCAGCGCAGCGGACCGACGTATTTCGTGTAGAAACCGTAACCGTAGAGGGGATTCTTCTTGTCCCAGTCGGCAGCCTTACTGGCCCGGACGCCCGCGATGTCGTGGTTCCCCGGCGTGCAGAAGAGCGGGACGGGGAAGTCGCGCGTCTGCTCGCCGAAGAAGTCGTATTCGCTCTTGCACTGCCCCAACGAGTGGCTGTCTGCGAGGTCGACCAGGTCGCCGGTGAGGAAGCAGAACTTTACCTTGCCGCCCATCTTTTCGATATCCTTGCGGAAGTTGATGAACTTATCTTTGCCCGCGCGCGGGACGTGGGGGTCGGTGCCGTGGATGAAGACGAACGGCAGCGACTGCTTGGCGACGCGAAGGCCGAAATCGGCGGTCTGATCGGGTTCCGTCTTGCTGACGCGCCTGAACCACGGCGTGGTGGCGCACTTCCCGCTGGGGGCGCCGATCGATACTGTCGGCGTACCGCCTGCGCTCAAGGCCGGATCGTCGGTCAGAGTGATCTTGTACGATCCGTCGGCGCTCGTCAGCACGAACTTCATCCCGTCGGGGACGGGTACGCCAACGAGGCCGCTCTCACCGCGGTCGAGCTTGCCGTTTCTATTGGCATCGAGAAAGACGAGCCCGGAGACCGTCGCCGCCAGGGCCGAGCCGGACATCAATACGCACAGCAGAGCCACAACACCAAGTCGCCTTCCGGTCATGATCTGCCCTCCTGAAGCATCAGTAAGCGGTAAGCAGTTATCAGTAAGCAGTGAAGAACATGATACTGAACACTGAACACTGGTCACTGAACACTGAAAGTGCTCACGGGATCTCGATCTATCCATGCCTTAGGCAGGCGGGTCCGGCACTTTGACTTCGAGGTCGTCGGGCACGTCGGCGCAGGCCTTGCACTTGGGATAGCCGGCGCAGGCGAGGAACGGGCCGCGCCTGCCGAAACGGACTTGCATCGGCCTGCCGCATTTTTCGCAGATGATCTTGGTCACTTGCACCCCGGGCACCTCGGCATCAGGTAAAGGTTTGGTATTTCGGCACTTTGGGAATGCGCTGCAAGCGAGGAACTTGCCCCG
>JAUWKK010000168.1 GCA_030614245.1 Planctomycetota bacterium
CAGGGTTCGTTTATTGTCCCCGAAGCTCCTTTTGCCAACCAGAACAAAAAACCTGCTGTTAACACGTGGGAGTATCGCTCGTACGCCACCGGCGAGCGCGCGATCATGAAATCGCCGCTGGTCGGCCCCGACGGCACAATATACTTCGGCTGCAATGACGGGCATTGTTATGCCGTCTCGCCCGAACTCAAGCAGCTCTGGAGGACTCCTCTGGACAACATTGATCGTGCTGGAATCAAGGAACTCTTGGAGAAACGCAAGAAGGGTGAGGAGCTGACCGACGAAGAAAAGGCCAAGCTCAAGAAGTTCATGGTCCAGGCAACTCCGGCATTCGGCAAGGGCGGAAATATTCTGATCGGTTCGGATGACAACAAGCTCTTCGCCCTCAATCCGAACGACGGCACAGTAGCCTGGACGTTCGAGACGCTGGGGGAGCCTGTCAACAAGAAGGACCCCCCGGGCGGCGACGTCCGGACGCGTCCGGCAGTCGCAGATGACGGCACGATCTACTTCGGCTGCAACGACGGATACCTGTATGCTATCACGAAGGACGGGAAGGATCTGAAATGGAGGTTCAAGACCGGCGGCAAGATCATCTCCGATCCGGTTGTTGGCTCGAACGGCACGATCTACTTCGGCTCGTGGGATTACAGTGTTTATGCGCTGAATCCTGACGGCAAGGTGAAATGGGCCATCGAGACGCCCGGCCCGGTTGAAGCCCGCGTCGCAATCGCGAGAGACGCCAACAACGAGGATGACGCCGTCTACATCGGTACCATCGGCCGGAGATACAGCCCCCTTGTCAGGCGCCGTGTCGGCAGGAAGGGCGGCGAGATACTCGCCATAGGCGACCGCCATTTCCTGCTCAATATCAATCTCGAAAGCAAAGAAGCAGTCGTCGAGGATAACCTGCGGTTCTGGGCGTGGTACTTCAAGGCGAAGCAGCTGGATACGATCAAGGTGCTGCCGTCGGGCGACAGGCCGCGCCGCCGCAGGCCCGCACCCCGCCGGAGGACGCCGCCGAAGCGTGGAGCCGGGACGACGCCGAAGTATGCGCCCCGCCCCGGATCGGGCAGGACACCGACGCCTGTGCCAGATGTCATAGAGGAAAGATAACAGCGGCAATCACAGGATAGATGCAGCCACATGTGGAGCAGTCGTAGGGGCGGTTCGCGAACCGCCCTTACATTGATTGGCAGGCCTGCCCCACATTGGGCGCAGTTCGACCGAACGGAACTTGGCAACTCTGCCGGGAGCTGGCAATGTTACTATGGATGGCGGTTTTCTGTGCTTCGATGACCTGGCTGTTCTCGATGGAGTTCTATTGGGTCTACTGGATCGATCGGGGCAACGATTATCCCGATGTACACCTGCCGTGGTTTGTGATCATCCTGATCATAGCGGCTTTAGGCTTTGCAAAGCGGGGCCTGCGCAGCCTGCATGGGGCGCCTCTGTGGGATGAGTCCGGCGGCGGCCCGAAGATGGCGGCCGGCTGGCTGCTCGCGATCGCGCCGGCTGCACTTGCAGCGCGCATACTGCCCTGGCCGTACAACCTCGGCCCGTGGATACTGGCCGCGGCACTGCTTATCACATGGTGGGCAGCCCGGAAGGAATTCTCCAGGGCTTACCTCTGGGGCCTGGGAGGAATGCTCATCGGAGCAATCCTCTCCGTGCAGATACCGATCGCCCACTATTACCTCACGCTCGAGGCCAAAAACCACAACGTCAGGTACGTCGATTCGGCTGTGTATTATATCTTGAACTTCCTGGGCATATCGGCAAGCAAGGGCGACGGCGTGGTGGGCGTTACCATGATGCGCAGGCTGCACCCGTTCTCGGCAACCTGGGAGAAACTCGGCGCCGTGGCGATGCTCTACTTCCTCGTCGGCGGGGTCGTGTTGTTCGTGCTGTTCCGGCGCGTGACCACCTCGGCGGGCGGACGGAGCGAACGCACGACGCTCGGCAGCCTGTCTGGCAGGACGTTCGTGATGTTCCTCACGGGAGCGATATATTGCGTCCTGCGCTACGCCGCAATGATAATGGCGTTCGTCTACCTGATGTATTTCGTCGGGTACTCTGAAGAGGTATCGCGGATAGACGTCTTCTACAGCCCGCTGTGGATGACGCTGAGCTTCGTTCCGCTGGTGTTTGTGGCAAAGATGCTCTTCCCGCCGCCGGAGCCCGGTGAGGGCGGAGCCGCGCCCGGTCTCTCGCCGTTGGCCTCGAAAGTCTCCGCCGGCCTGGCATCGGCGAAGCTGTCGCGGCTCGAATGGCGCATAGTCCTGGCACTCTCTGCCGCCGCGTTCCTGATGGTCGGCTACCACGGATATCACGAACACGGCACGCTCAAGGAAGGCCGAGTGCTCTTCGACGAAGGACACAGCGGCTGGGAAAAGAGCCATCGGCCATTCAACAAGAAATTCTACGGCCACGAATCGACTTATAACTTCGCATGCCTCCTGGATTATCTGACAAAATACTACCGCGTGCAATCCAACACGATCCGCGAGTATTGCGAGCCGCTGGCGAAGCTCGAACGCAAGATGTGGGATACCGGCAGCATCGCGGCCGACGAATTCAAAACCGCGCTGCAGAAAATCCGCTCCGATCAGCCGGAATACTACAAACAGCCGGCGCAAGACGTCCTACGAATGCTCGAACAGGGTGCTGTGCGCGAGCCCACTCGGGTCTTCGAGGAGCTGATGTTTCAGATGGAACGCGACGCAACTCCCAGGCTGACGAGGGAACTTCTCGACGATTACGACGTGCTGCTCCTCAAGAACACTTCATACGCATACAACAAGCAGGAACTGGAGGATATCCGGAGTTGGGTCAGTGATGGCGGAGGCCTGTACGTGATAGGCGAGCACACCAACGTCTTCGGAAACACTACGCCCGTGAACGAACTGGTCGAGCCGTTCGGGTTCAGAGTCCGCTACGATTGCCTCTTCGAGGTGGACGATCTGATAAGGTTCGAGCAGGTGGTGAAAGCCTGGCGACTGCTCCCGCATCCCGTCGCTCAGCATCTGCCCAACGGGGAATTCCGCTGCGCGGTTGCATGTTCGATCGAGCCATTGACTTACGGCGCCTCTACAGTTCTGCGCGGACCGCATACCAGAAGTATCGTGGCCGACTATCACATGAGCAACTTCTACCCGCGCGTCAATTCCAACGTCGAGAACTCGTTCGGCTCTTTCGTCCAGACCCTCACCGTGCCCTACGGAGCGGGGCGGGTCTGCGCTTTCGGCGACAGCACGACGCTCTCCAACTTCGGACTGTACTTCCCCGGCCGGAGCGAACTGTTGATATCCAGTATTGATTGGGTGAATCGCAAGGCGCGCTTCTGGTGGCTCAACGGTCTGTTTGCAATCGCGGCGCTCGTCTTGACGGTGGTGGCCCTCTGCAGCGCATACGGCGATCCCGCCCCCACACAGAGCAGCCGGAGCGGCTTTATGATCGCCTGTGTTGTCGGAGCGCTCTTATGCGGAACATTGAGCGCCTCGTTCTTCACGTGGTTCAACCGTGTCAATTATCCTTTCCCTCAGCCCAGGCCGGCGGTGCAGAAAACCTTCCGGAGGGTCAACTTCGAGAGGGAGTACTCGAACTACTTCATGCCGGTTCGCCGGTTCGTCCGCAAGACCGATGAGGCTCACCAGATATTCTTCGAGTGGGTCGCTCGCACCGGCAGGTATCCGTTCATAAAGAACACCCTCGACGAGGCAATGGCGGACGGTGACCTGGTCGTCATCTCCCGCCCGACGAAAGTCTTCACCGCGACCGATATCGAGAAGATCAAGCACTACATCTCTGAGGGCGGCAACGTGTTCTTGATGGACGACCCCGACAACGCGAAGTCCTCGTCGAATACACTATTGCGCGAGTTCGGCATCCGGATGGAACGCAAGCTGACGCCTATGGGCCCATGCACCGCCCGCAGCGAAAGCGGCAGTTTCAGCATCCGCCTGCCCGGCGCGTTCCGCTTGCACTGTAATGCTGATGCAAAAGACACCGATGTGCTGCTGACGGCCCAGGACACCACATCCCGTTCGGCCAAGAAAGAAGCCGTCGTCATGCTGCGCAAGAAATACCGCGATGGTCAACTCGTCGTGCTCAGCGGCGGGGGTATCTTCACCGACAAGGGAATGGGCAACCGCGACAACAAGAAGCCGAGCACAATAGACCTGAATACCTACCACTTGGAATATGACATCATCGAGTGCCTGACCGACCCCGAAGAAGACATCTACAAACGGCTCAACAAGCCGTCCCGTGCGAAAGCAGCCCTGAAGAAGCCACCCTCGAAAGCCCCGGAAGCACGACGCCTCAAGGCCCCGGCCCCCAAGAAGTGACCACGGGCCACCGGCCGGGGTGGGGCAGGCTTTCAGCCTGCCAATCAATTCAATTAGCAGCCTGCATAGGCTGCTCCACCGCCATAGGGGCAATATCTCCTGATCTCGCACAAGAGGCACTTCGGCTTGCGTGCGGGACACACGGCCCGGCCGTGGGCACCCAACAGATGCGCGAACATCGTCCAATCCTTCTTCGGCACGATCTCCATCAGCTCGAGCACTATCTTGTCCGCGTATTTCTTCTCGACGTTATTCGCTGATGCCAGTTCCAGCCTGCCGCACAGGCGGATGACGTGAGTGTCGACGGCTATACCCGGGATGCCCAGTGCGTTCCCGAGGACGACGTTCGCCGTCTTGCGCCCGACGCCTGGCAGCTTCGACATCGCCGTGACGTCAGCGGGCAGTTCGCCGCTGTAATTCTCGACCAGCTCCGAGCACGCGGCCTTAACCGATTTCGCCTTGTTGCGGAAGAATCCGCAGGGCCGGAAGAGCTTCTCCAGCGTCGACGTGCGGGCCCTTGCATAGTCCCCCGCCGTCTGGTATTTCTCAAAAATCTCCGGCGTCGTCTTGTTCACCCGTTCATCGGTGCACTGCGCCGACAGGATAGTGGCCACCAGCAGCTCGATCGGATTGGAATAGTCGAGCCGGCACCGCGCATCGGGGTATTCCTTCCGCAGAACGGCGATGATCCGCCGAACGCGCTTCTTCCTGTCTGTTGTCGATTCCATGGTCGACTCCCCACAATGGATGCATTCTCCAATACGGATGCGCCAAGGATAACGGCCGAACCATCCCAACGCAATAGCCTGATCCGTCAGCGGGGTTGACATCACCTGCCGGGAGTGATATAGTCCTGCTGCATCGGAGGCGCTGTTGACGAGAGCAAGAGTGATTCCAACCGACAGGATCATCTGCGGTGACGCGCTGGAGACCCTGCGCCTGCTCGAGCCCGAGACGGTGCACCTCGCGATCACGTCGCCCCCCTACAACCTGAGCAAGCCCTACGCCGAACATCACGACGAGATGAACTACTCCGAGTATCTCGACTGGATGGCGAGCGTTTGGGCCGAGGTCAAGAGAGTGCTCGTCCCCGGCGGACGGCTCTGCATCAACATCGGCGAGAACAAGCGCCGGAATATCACGTACCCAACGTTCAGCGCGTTCATCCAGCAGTGCATCGATGCCGGCTATCTCTATCGCGGCACGGTGATATGGAACAAGAACAGCGCCGCCAAGCATTGTGCGTGGGGAAGCTGGAACAGTGCGACCAATCCGCACATCGTCCCCAGGCACGAGTATATCATCGCATTCTCGAAGGATGATTTCCGGCTCGATGGAAAAAAAGAAGACTGCGACCTGGACAAGGACCTGTTCATGACGTGCACGCGCAGCGTGTGGCTGTTCGGCACCGAGAGCAAGACACGCATCGGCCATCCGGCCCCGTTCCCCAGGGAACTGCCCAACCGGCTGATCCAGTTCTATTCCTTCAAGGGCAACGTCGTGCTCGACATGTTCGCCGGCAGCGGCACGGTCGGAGTCGTCGCAAGGCTGCTCGGCAGGAAGTTCATCCTGATCGACAACTCCCGCGAATACTGCAAGCTGGCGCTCTCGCGCATCCAGTCCGAAGCCGGCCGAGGGCTCTTTGATGTCGACGGCGGCGTGAAGGCCGAGATCATGGATATCGACGACCTGATTCAGTGATCAGTGTTCAGTGGCCAGTGTTCAGTATCATCATTCTTGACTGCTTACTGATAACAGCCCGGCCGCGAGCCGGTTGCGTTGTAGGTTTTCGGACGTCGCCGCGCATTCGCCGGCAGGCGGGACGGTTCTTAGATTGCGTTGCGTGGGATAGGTGCCACGAAGTTGATGATTGAAACCGCTGATGAACACGGATAACGAAAGAATGGCCCATCTCGGTATCCAGATGACCTTATCTGTGTTATTGATCTTTGTGTTGATAAAGCAACATTCGCAGCGCTACTCAAGCGAGTTGCGTGTCACGTCTTGAGCCCCGTAAGGGGCGAAGTAGAATAGCCCACGGCAACGCCGTGGGGGTAAAGCCGCGGCCCCCTCTTAAGCCCTGTAAGGGCGACGTAAATATGAGGTACAGGAACAAGTTTACCTTGATTGGGTAGGCCGGACGCCATTAGGCCAACCCCCCCCCCGTTACGCGCTGTGGGCGGGTACCCA
>JAUWKK010000405.1 GCA_030614245.1 Planctomycetota bacterium
ATCAGCCGCACGGCGGCGGCTTCGACTATACCGTCGGCAGCGGCAACCGCCAGGATACGTCCATCAGCGGATGGTGCTTCATGGCCATCAAGTCCGGCAGAATCTGCGGCCTCGACGTGCCCGACAGCGCATTCGAGAAGATGCGACGTTACGTGAAAACCATCTACCAGTCCAACGGCATGTCCGTCTACGTCGTCGGTAATAACAGGGGCACGCCGGCGACGAGCGCGATCGGCCTCTTTTGCCGCATCTTCCTGGGGTTCAAGAAGAATGACCCGATGGTCTCGAAGGCGGCCGATTACGTTGACCGAACCGGCGTGCAGCTTGGCAACTTGTATTATACTTATTATGCCACACTGTCGATGTTCCAGGTGGGCGGGCCGAAGTGGCAGAAGTGGAACAAGAACTTCCGCGATCCGCTCATCAATCGACAGGTGGGCCAGGGCAGTGCGAAACTCGGCGGCTCGTGGCCCCCGAATACTGCTTGGGCAAGGCAGGGCGGCCGAGTGTATTCCACCGCAATGTCCATCCTCGCGCTGGAGGTCTACTATCGCTTCCTGCCGCTCTACCGTGCTGAATAGCGGCGGATTTTGGCTTTCTAACGCAACTGGGCCCGATCCGGCACAGCCTGGCTGCTCTCCAGGAGTATTGGGCAGGAACAGTATAATGGCAGAAGCACCAAACATCTCGACCGGCGAGCGAATGAGGGAGAGCCAACTGCGCAGCCGAATGTCGGGCTTCACGCGGTTTGTCTTCGGCAGTTGTCTGCTCGCTATGATCTGCGGATTCGCGGTGGGCGTGATGGAAGCAGCCGGGCCGGGAGCCGAGCAAGGCTCATACAAGGCCGCATCCGGCAACGATGACTACATCGCGAGGCCGCCGTCCGTCACTTGGCCCAGGAAGCGCGAGCCGAGGCCGCCTGCCTCCCATCAACCACGGCCACAGACCCCGAAGCCTGCCCCGCTCATACCCGTCAAGCCGGTTCCAGAAACCCTGAAGCCTGCCGTACAGGACGAGCCTCCGCCGGTGATCGTAGACGACCCGACACCCGAGCCGCCTCCCATAATTGACGATCCGGAGGCCGGTCCCAAGACGACTGATAAGCCCGGCACCCGCGACCTTTTCGAAGTGCCCGGCATCGACAGCGGCCCACCCAAGCTCATCAAGCAGGCCGATGAACTCACAAAAAAGAGCATCGAATACTTCAAGCACTACCGCAAGACCGACAGCAGGAGATCGATGAACGGGGCCAAACAGAGCATCCAGCGGGCCATTCAGATGTACCGCAGAGCCAAGAAGATGTACCCGAATGACGCATCGATCGACAAGAAACTGAACGAAGCGAACCAGTTGAACTACATGTACATGAAAAGCTCCCGAATCTGACGGGATGACTTGTCCGAACATACACACCTCGGAGGAGCAGATGCTGACATCCAACTTCGCAAGGGCATCCGTCGCGGCGTTACTGGCACCGCTGTTTTGCATCGGCTGCGGCCGGCCCAAGGAGCCCGAGGAGCCCAAGAAACAATCCGGCGATGGCACCGTCAACTACTGCCCGGAACGCGCCAAACTCATAAGGGAAGGCGACGAGCTCTATCGCCGGGGCAACGAAGCCTTCAACAAATGGGGCGCCACCCGCGAGGACGCGGATATCAAGGAATCCGTGCGCCTGCTCAACGCAAGCTACGACAAATACCGCGAAGCCAAGGATGAATACGGTGTCGACAAGCCGCTCGAACGCAAGATGCGGCGGAACACCACTCTGCGCAGGCTCGCATACAAACACACACCTATATAGATCGGATGCGTTCGCGCGCATAAAGACGCAAACCCCTCAGGGGGTTCGCGTCTTTGACACCTATCCTACACCGGGTGGGCCGGCAACGGCTTCTGCTCGCCACTTCGGGCGATGCGAGGGCTTACCGGGCTCAGATCACCCTCCGAAGCCGGTTACCTTCTGTGGCGTCTCTTCGTGCTGAAATGACCGATCCGACGGCCGTGGTGGCCGCGGAAGCGGTATCTGCTCAGCCCGATATGAGACCTGCGGACGCCGAACAGCGGCCCGCCGATCACTATCGTCCGGCGAACGACCGGCGGATAATAGTAGACCACTTGAGCGGGTTGCACGATGATCGGGCTGCTGTATACGACTACCGGGGCCGGCTGGACTATCACGGGAGTCGTTATAATCTGTGGCTGATAGTAATACGTATACGCCGGAACTGGGGGGAGAACAGGCACTGTGGTGGTGCTGACGCCGAATGTCACGTACCCGCCCGCATAGCCATAAGACGCAGATCCCGCTACAATCGCCGCAATCGCCAATCCGAATACCAATCTTGTCTTCATCGTCTGCTCCTTTCGTCTCCCGCGATGGCCTAATTGATGCAGTCACGTCGTTCAATCATACAGACGAGTTCCAGCCGGGGATTATTCAACAGTTCTTCAGAGATTCTTCCGCAGAAATCGAAACGCTTGCGTTGTAGGTTTTCGTACCTCGCCCCGCTTTCGCGGGCAGGCACAGTAGTTAGGACGCGCTGCTTGGGATACGTTCCACGGAATTGCGGAGTGAAACCACAGATTAACGCAGATAAACACAGATAAGAGGCTTGGGATGCAGCCCCGTAAGGGGCGAAATAGA
>JAUWKK010000179.1 GCA_030614245.1 Planctomycetota bacterium
CCCCAACGGGGCGTAGTAAGAAAGCCCACGGCAACGCCGTGGGTAACGTTGACGAGTGAAATCCCAGCCCCAACGGGGCGTAGGGCTGTAGCCGGGGCTGAGGCCTCCGAGCCCCCGGCTGGATGCTGTGGAGACGCGGATTGAATCACTGGCAATATGAGTATCTCTGGGGATCTCCGTCGCTCACCTGGCTGATGGCGGCCGGCGTGATCGCCGTGCTGACGGCTTCGTTCGCCGTGATCTGGAGGCAGCTCTGGCCGATTACGGCCGGCACCGTCGTGATGGCGCTCGTGCGCCTGGCGGGCTTCATGCTCATAATGCTGCTGCTCTTGCAGCCGTCGGTCATCCGTGTGGAGACCAGCGAGATAGCGCCCCACACGGCTATCCTGCTCGACACATCCGGCTCGATGGGCGTCGTTGATAAAGACCACGACAAGACGCGCCTCCAACTGGCAAAGTCCGCGCTCGATGCGTCGAAGCTCATCCAAGTGCTCGGCGAGAAGAGCAAGCTCAGCGTCTTCGAGTTCTCGTCGGGGCTCTCGAAGATCAAGACCGAGAGCATCGGCCGGATCGAGAAGGCCACCGGCACCTCGACGAGCCTCGGCCTGCCCATCTCGCAAGTGCGCGACACGTTCAAGGGCGACGAACTCGCCGGCGTGGTCATATTCTCCGACGGGCGCGATAATACCGGCATCGATCCACTTACGGCCGCGAAGCAGCTCAAGGCGCCGATCTTCACCGTGGGCTTCGGGCGTAAGAAGGAGAAGGAAGAAAAGGTCAAAGAGCAGGACCTCGCGATCGTGGCCGTGGCGCACGACAAGCGGCTGGTGGTCGGCCACAAAACGGACGTGACCGTGTCGGTATCGAGCAAGGGCTTTGCGGCGCGGAGCGTGCCGGTCGAGCTGGTGCTCGACGGCCAGGTGCTGGCCACTTCGGTGGTCGCTTTAAGCCCCGACAGGCCCGAGCGGCAGGTGACGATGACGCTGAAAGCGCAGGCTCCGGGCCAGTTTGTCTACGTCGTCCGCGTGCCGCCCGATCCGGCCGAGGGTAACAAGGCGAACAACGAGAAGCCCGTCCCGGTATTCGTGACCGATCCGGTCGCAAGGGTGCTGTACGTCGAGGCGCGCCCGAGGTGGGAGTTCAAGTTCGTCAGCCGCGTGCTGTCGGCCTACAAGAACGTCGAGCACACGTCGGTGGTGCGGATGGGCCCCGACAGGTCGATCATCCAGGGCTCGAAGCCCGCCGCGGCCGCCAGGATCGCGCCCATGCCGCCGGCGCAGCTTCAGCAGCTCAAAGCCGTGATAATCGGCGATGTGCCCAAGTCGTTCTTCACCCCCCGGCAGATAGCGACTATCGCGGCGCTCGTCGAGCAGGGCTCGGCGGTGATGCTGCTGGGCGGACAGGACAGCTTCGGCCCCGACGGCTTCGCCGGCACGCCCCTGGCGCCGATGATGCCCGCCCAGTTGCTGGGACGCGCTTCGTATACAGAACGCCGCTTCGGCGTCGAGCTTACCGCCGAGGGCAAGGCGCATCCGGCCTTCCAGAATGTCGAGCACGACTGGTCGAAAGCGCCCGATCTGATCAGCCTCGTCGGCGTAGGCGAACTCAAGCCCGGCGCGACCGTCCTGATGAGAACCAGCGACAACCAGCAGCAGCCCGTAGTCATCGTCCACCGATACGGACGCGGCAAGGTAGTAATGGTGCTGACCGATTGCACCTGGCGATGGAAGCTCGGCATGGCCGAGGGCGGCACCAATGTCGATCTTCAGACGATCTTCTGGCGGCAGCTCATCTCGTGGATGATGCCCGAGCAGGAGGCCGAAAAGGAGAAGCAATCGGTGCAGCTCATAGCCGACAAGCTGCAATACGAGCTCAACGAACAGGTCAAGCTGACTATCTCGGCGCTCGACGCCGAGGGCAGTCCGGCGCCGCGCGCCAAGGTGATTTGCCACATTTATGCGCCCGACGGAAAGGTGATCGAACAGGCGGCGAGCTACGGCAAGATGGCCGGTGGGGGCGAAGGGCAGGCCGAGGGCTTCACTGCCGCGTTCACCACATACACGAGCGGCAAATACAAGGTCGTGGCCACCGCAACCGCCGACGGCATCGACCTCGGCCGCGACGAACTCTCGTTCGTAGTCGGCGATACGTCCGTCGAGATGAACGAGACCGACCCCAATCGTGAACTCCTCGAGAAGATCGCCAAAGCCAGCCGGGGCCAATACTGCAAGGGTAATTACTACGAGCCTGCAAATGCCGGCCAGATCGCAAGAGATATCGTCATCAAGACGAAGAAAAACACCTGGCAGAAGACCGAGGAGGTCTGGAACGAATGGTGGGTATTCATCGCGATAGTAGCCCTCGCATGCACCGAATGGATCACGCGGCGGCTGATGCAGTTGGAGTAGGGCCACGGGAACTCGACTCACAGATTTGCCGAAAATGCACTAAAAGTTCATCGGTTTCATTTGCGTATGGAATTTTCATCGAGTATACTATGAGTAGTAGTCGTTATATAGATAATGTTGGGAGCTTGGCGATGAAACGTGGATTCCTGATGATTGCCGTCGTCTTGGCCATCGCAATGCCGGCACTTGCCGCACGAAACATGGTAGCGAACGGCAACTTCGCGAAAGGCGGGAAGGTCGAGGGCGATGATGCGTGGACGATCCCAGGCTGGCACGTGAGACTCGCCGACTGGAAGCAGGGCCACGTGCAGCGCGAAGGCGACAAGCGAACCTACAATTACTCCTGCGGCTGCGGTCATCCGCTTCATATCAGGCCCTGGGCGGGGCTCATCTGCCCCGGCTGCAAGGGCTTCTTCGGCGGCGAGGAATCAGGCTCCTGGTACACCCAGAACCATACCCGCGTCGATCTCACCGGCGGCAGCCTGCACTTCAAGCTCTCCGAGGGCGTCGGCAACAACCAGGGCGTCCGCGTCTTCAGCAAGATGTTCAGAGTCAAACGCGGCTGGGGATACAAGCTGCGCTTCAGGGTGAAGACCAGAGGCTCGCACGCCAGGGTCTTCGTCGAGGGATGGCGCACCACGACCCAGGCGGATTACGTATACGACGAGAAAATGAAAGAGATGGACCCATACGGCATCAAGCATCCGGTCGAGAAATGCTACCGCGCCCACGTCAACTGCACCGGAACGAGCAGTTGGAAGACCTTCACGAAGGAATTCGTCCCGCCGAAGCGATACTGGTACGACTGGGCCAGCGTGAAGCTGTACGCATACATGCCGGGCGAGGCGTGGTTCGACGATGTCATTCTCGTGCCGATGACGCCCGGCGAGATGGATCAATACATGACCAGCAAGCGAAAGCCGAAGGACAGGCGGTTCAAACGATAGGGGAAAGCAATGGCCGGCAAGACAGAGATAACGGCGGCGGCAGGGCGCCTGAGACGCAAGCTCGAGTCGGTGCGGAGGCACCAGCGGGGCGTATGGCTGCGCGAAGGTGTTGGATTGCTCCTGGCGGCGATCATCCCGGCGCTCGGCATCGCGATGCTGCTCGACAACCTCGTACACCTGCCGATGGTCATCCGCATCCTCATGCTGGGCGGATTGATCGCGGCAGCCGTCATGCTGATCCGGCGCGCGGGGCGAATGCTCGCCCGGCCCATCACTGCCGAACAGATCGCCGTGAAGGTCGAGAGCAAATACCCCGAGATCGACAACCGCATGATCAACTCGCTGCTGCTCGCACAGGAGGACGACGAGGAGTCGTTCGAGCTAATACGCGAGATCGTCGAAAGCGGCGTCTCCGACGCCTCGAAGCATAACTTGTCCGCATCGGTTCCAAAGAAGAGAATGCGGCTGATGACGGCCGCGGCCGCGCTCGCCATTCTCCTGATGAGCGGATACGCCGTCATGTTCCCCGAATACTTCGGCAACGCCCTCGCCAGGCTGCTGATACCTTTTACAGGCACCGATGCACTCACGCGCACCAGGATCGTGAACGTCACGCCCAAGGACGCGAACGTGCTCTCGGGTGATGACGTGATGATCGCCGTGGAACTGGACGTGGACCGCAGCCTGCCAAAGGCCGCAAGAATCGCTTACTCGCCCGACGACGAGGAGACGCAAATCGCACTGATGCATGCGCGCGACGAATCCAACAGCGCCTTCACGTGCCTGATGGCCGATGTCTCCCGAACTTTCACCTACAGCGTGATTGCGGGCGACGCCACTTCGGACGAATACACCATCACGGTGCATCACAGGCCCGTCGTCGAAGACCTGACGATAACGATAACCCCGCCGACGTATTCGGGCCTCGCAACAATGACGCAGAAGAGCGGGACGATCAAGTCGCTCCAAGGCTCGAACGTGGCCATCAGGGCCAGGTGCTCGAAGCCGATAGCAGAAGCCTCTATCTCGCTCACGACCGCCGAGAAGCCGATCGATATGGGCATCGAAGGCGAGGTTACCGTCGCCGGCTCGTTCACCGTCAACAGCGATGGCAGCTATCGGATCGGCCTGACCGACACGGCAGGCTTCACGAATAATCCGGTCGACCGCGAGATCGAAGTGCTGCTCGACGGCGCGCCGGAGATCAAGCTGCTCAGCCCGCCGCCCGCAATCGTAGTCAAGCCCGACGGAATCATCCCGTTCAAGTTCATCGTCACCGACCAGTACGGCGTGCAAAGAGCCGACGTCATCCAGGTGACCAAGGGCGCCGACGGCAAGCGCGTCGAGACGTCGCTACAGCGCTGGACGGCCGAGGACAAGTCGAAGAAAACGTGGGAGATCGAATACCAGCTGCCCGTCTCGGCACTCAATGTGAAGCCGGGCACGTCGGCCGTCTTGCAGGTGACCGCGCAGGACTGGAACGACGTAACCGGCCCCGGCATCGCCCGCTCGGGCCGGATCATCGTTACGGTCATGTCGCCGCAGCAGGCTAAGGATGACAGGCAGGAAGCCCTCAAGCGGGCCGCGCTCGAACTCGCACAGATCATCAGGAAGCAGCGCGTGAACCTCGGACTCTGCCGAAAACTGCGCTCCGGCGAACTGCGCAAGCCCGGCCATATCGCCGCCAGGGCCGACGACTTCGACAGAACCATTCAAATCCAGGAAGAAATCCGCAACGACAGCAGCAAGCTCCTCGCAAAGATGGAAGACACGCTGCCGATGAAGTCCGTCCTGCGGATGCTCTACGAAAACGAGATGGTCGCGGCAGTCCGGCAGTTGCGGGCCGTCCCGCAGGCACGCAAGCCCGCAGGCGCTATGCACAAGGCCATCGATACGGAGCGGATCATTCTCGAACGCCTCACCGGCCGAGGCGAGCAGCTCCGCCAGGCGCTCGACCTCGCCGGAATGCGCGACATCTTCACCGCACTCGCAGAACTCCAGCGCAAGGAGAAGAAAATACGCGCCGCCACCGACGCCGCCATCAAGGCCGGAGCCGCCGGCCCGAACGAAGCTCTTGCCGACAGACAGGACGCCCTCAACGAGAAGATCATCGAGTTCAAGGAACTCCTCGCCGACCACGCGCACGACGTCGCACAATCCGACAACGAAGCTGCTAAACACTTCGAAGACGCCGGCAAGATGATCGATCAATTGCAGATCAGGCAGAATGTAATCCTCGCGGCCACAAAACTGGCAAAAGGTGACCTCCCGGCGGCGCTGACCATCGAAGACAAGATACTCGCCGACCTCAAGTCACTCGAGAACTTCCTCCGCGAGCCGATAGTCGCGGGCGCATCAAAGAAACTCGAAAAACTCAAGGAAGTCATAGCGGACGCGAAAGACAAGGCCGATAAGCTCGCAAAGCTCGAAGCCGCCGTAAAGGAGATAAGCGAAGAGCTCGATCGATCGAAAGACCTCACCGAAGACGACGCAGAAAAGCGGCGCCAGGCTGCGCAGGAGGCAGATGAACTGCTCGAAAAAATGGCCGACGTAGTCGAGAAGATGGCCAAGGACCTCTCCGTCTTCCCAGAAATCCCCGTCTGCAACGAACTGGCCGAGAAGTGCCGCGAAGTCTTTGAAGACATCGAGCAGGCCAAGGGCAGCGAAGAGGGGGGAGTGCAGGAGATCGCCGTCGACCGCGACGAGGGACTCCTGAACGCCGTAGACGGAACGAAGGAAGCCGCTGAACGAATGGCCGACTTGGAAATGTGGCTATCGGACAAGCCCGACTCCATCAAGTGGATGGACGAGAACGTCGACGTGGACGAGATCAAGGATATACCGCTCGCCGACCTGCCCGAGGAACTC
>JAUWKK010000345.1 GCA_030614245.1 Planctomycetota bacterium
CAAGATGCAAGAGCCCCGAAGGGGCGACGGAAAAACTCCACAATCCGCAACGCTCCTCCGCCCGGTTGGCCACCATACCCCACGATCTGGATACACACTCAGAGATTGCCTGGCTCCGCGGATACCTCGCTGCATCCGCGAGCTGCGAACATCGCGCGGCCGTTGTGCAGCGGCTCTTCGTACTCCAGCTCGGGATCGGAGTCAGCCACGATGGCGCCGCCGTCCTGGAGGTAGCAGTCGCTTCCGTCGATGATCATCGTGCGGATGGCGATATTCAGGTCAGCGGTGCCGTCGAAGCCGATGTAGCCTATCGAGCCGGTGTATACGCTCCGGCGCGTGGGCTCGAGCTCGTCGATGATCTCCATCGCCCGGATTTTCGGCGCACCCGTTATCGAGCCGCCGGGGAACGTGGCCCTTATCAGGTCGACGATATCGTAACGCTCGTGCAGATCGCCTTCGATGGTGGCGACAAGATGAAAAACGCTTGCGTATTCCTCCAGTGCGGCGCGTTCGGTGACCTTTACGGTGCCGTATCGGCACACTCGGCCCAGATCGTTGCGTTCGAGGTCGACGATCATCGTCAATTCGGCGTTATCCTTGGTGCTGTCCAGCAATTCGGCTCGCATGAGTGCGTTGAAGGCATCGTCGCCCCGGCGCCGGGGCCGCGTGCCCTTGATCGGGCGGGTCTCGACGTGCCGGACGCCGCGCCTATCGCGCGTGACTTTCAGGAAGCGTTCCGGCGATGAACTGGCGACGACCTGCCCGCCGATGTCGAGGTATGCGGCAAAGGGCGCGGCATTCATCTCGCGCAGCCGGCGGTAAAGCTCGTAAGGGTGCCCGTCGAGTTTCGTATGGAACCGCTGCGAGATATTCGCCTGGAAGATGTCGCCCGCGGCGATGTAATCCTTCGTGCGGCAGACTGCCTGGATGTACTCATCCCGGCTGAAGTTCGACACCGGTGCGGTTGAAGCGATGCGCTCCGGGGCCGCCCATCGTGGGCCGGGCCGCTCGATAAGCTCAACAAGTGCATCGATCCTCGCCGCCAGGCGGGCGTCTCTGCCTGCACGCCCGTCGAAATCCGCCGCACAAGCCCACCACGTGCCGGTTGAATGATCGTAGGCCAGGGCCGCATCATAGAGGCCTATCCACAGCTCCGGCAGGCGGATGTCCGAGACGGCGGTCTGCGGCAGGCGCTCGATCTGATGGCACAGATCGTATGCGAAATACCCCACGGCCCCCACGGTGAACGGAACCGGCGCCTCGTCTTGCTCCAAATGGTGTTCCTGCAACAGCTTCCGCAGGCTATGCAGGGGGTTCTCATCGAACGTCCGCGTCTCATCCCCTCGGATGACCTCAACTCCGTTCCCACTCGAGCGGAGCACGAGGAACGGCCTGCACCCGAGGAACGAGAACCTGGCCAGCCGAGGCGATGAAAGAGCGCTGTCGAGAAAGAACGGCATCTTCTCGGCGGCGATTCGATCAAAGGCATCCACCGGGCTCGCATCTGACTTGATTTGCCGTATGCAGACAGATCGCATTGCTGTTTCCACGCGCAAGAACCGACGGGGCCGATCTTCGAGGCCGACTGCGACATGAATAGCATGAATGCAGTCAGCGCCCCTGCCCGGATCTCCGGCGACGCGGTAGGATACTGCGCACGGCCTCGCACGTCAAAGGAAAACCAGCCTGTTGATTCCTGGATTTGGTGTGAGTTCAGCACATTTCTACGTGCCCGCCTATGGAGGGGCTACAGCCCTCCGCCCCGTCGGGGCGGCTCGTCTTGCTTCGCTCCTTTACTGGGGCTGAAGCCACAAGCTTTATGCCTTGGCCGCTACGCGGCCAGGAATCAGCTTGCATGCGACTCGGGTTGAAGACATCCGTTGCCTCTGGAGCAGGGTTGTCCAGTATACCCCACGATATGGAGTCATGCCCTGCCATTTCAACGAATTTGCCAACAGCACGGGGATGTGGTATACTTATAGTGGTCTTGTATGTATCGAATAGATGCGTCAGTAAGGGGTATGCCAATGAATCGGACACGATTTGCTCTCACAATGCTGGTTCTGGCGGCTGTGGCACTTCCCGCAATGGCAGGGACAAAGGCGTCGGTACATACCAGAACGCGGAATATCGGGCCTTATTCATCAACCGGCACGACATTCAGTTACTCGTACACCGGCTCGCGCAATCGCTGGTCGATAACCAACCGCCTGGTCGGCAAGGGTATCGATCATAGGTGGACGAGCACGTTCCCCCGCGCCCCGATTGCTGACTACTACGGCTATTTCCCCACCAATCGGGTTGGCTACAGCAACGGCGTGCTCTACAGCAGTTCGATCACCGGCCGGGTCTATCCTTTCTGCTTTCCGTGGTCTTACGGCTACCGTCAGGAGCCGCGCACGATATTCAGCCGCATCGACGAGGATTCCGACAGTGTGATCATCTCGACCGGCGTGAACAGGGGATTCATGCGGTCATTCGCGCGGAGGCTGCCCGACGATCAGAACCTGCGGTTCAGGGGCAATAGGGTCGTTGCACCGCGGGCGAAGGACGTCTCAGTGGACGCGGGCGACGAGTTCTTCGCACTCGGCCGTTACGCGGAGGCCGCCGAAGTATTTGAGAAAGTAGTAGCCGAGAGCCCGAACGACGGCCTGGCCCACTTTGCCGTCGCGCACGCGCGCTACGCCACCGGCGACTACTCTGAAGCCGCAGCCGCCATCCGCAAGGGCATCAAGCTGCTGCCGCGATGGGGTGAAGTGCCGATGGACCGGCGAAGCTTCTACAGCGACCAGAAGGATTTCGATATCCAGATGTGGGCACTGAACGTACACCTGAAGCAGGCGCCGGACGACAACGACGCGCGGCTCGTGCTCGCATACAACCTCTATTTCACCCGGCACCGGAAAGAGGCCAGAGCCGAGTTCGAGAAGCTGCTCGAGGCCGACCCCAAGGATGCCGCCGCCGCGTATTTCATGAAATATCTTGAATGATGCGTTGAGGCGTTACCACAATGAGCGGCTCGACGGTTCTCTTCGGGTGCCACGGTCAATGGTCTCGCGTTGGCCGTGTCTCTCTCTCACAGTCTACACGTCCCAGCTCTGCTTGAACGTGCCGGCACCGGCGGGCGGGCGGGCAGGAATAGGCCTCAGACCTCAGACCTCAGGCTTCTTCCAGTGCAGGCCTGCCGTGAGTGCCGCCAGGGCGATCATAGTCGGCAGCGGCCACTGTGCGCCCGCTATGACCGCGCGGTCCATCGCTTCGAACGGCGAGCAGTGCACCAGCCATGCTAGCTTCACGTCAAGCAGTTCGTAGACC
>JAUWKK010000359.1 GCA_030614245.1 Planctomycetota bacterium
AGACGAGGCCCCGCCCGGGCGTACCGAACGCTGCGGCGCACATTCGCGCCTGACGGCCTGCTATTCTTCGCCAGACCTAGCCTTCAACGCATCCTCACATTCGCGGCACACTAGATTCCCCACGATTGGAGGCCAGACTCTTTCCTCCAGGCACGCCGATGACCTCCAGACTTCAGGTACAGATTGCGGATGTTCTGCATCTTTTCTTTCTTAGCCTGTAGCCTGTAGCCTTTAGCCTTCGCGGCTTGTGCTGCGCGGGTCGCTTCAGCGACAAGAGACGGCTCACGTGCCCGGAACCATAGAATCCAGTCCCTCCATCTTGAACCGCACGGTGACGATCAGCGGGGCCTCGCCGTCTTTAATTTCAACTAAGTTCAGCACGTGCCCTTCAACGACCCAAGACCCTCCGGCACTGCAACGTGAGATCCGGTGAAGCCGAATCCATGAGGGAGCTATCCGCCTGGCCGAGACCACAGGCGTAGACGGGGGATGCGGTGAGCCGGACGCCACGAGGCATTGACGGTTGTCCGAATGACGGCGAATCGTTCATTCCCTATCGTTTCAGTTACCCCGCTACTTTGGGTCCTCTCTTTGCCCTGGTGTTCGAGGCATGCCGCCCCAGAGTTTCTTCAGCAGGTCGTGCATCTTCGGATCGTGCTTCTTGAGTTCCGCTCGGACGAATGGATAGAAATCGTTCCTGCCGAAGAAAGCCTCGCTTGTCTCGGCGAAGTACTCTTGCTCGTTGACGAGTGCGTAGGCACGCTCCTTGCGGTTGCCGCGCTGGACGGATTCATAGGATTTGCTCTCGACAGCCCGCTTGTATGCGGCCTTGATCTCGGGGTTGCCGTAGCCGAGCACACGGTGATGATAGCCGTGGGCGAGTTCGTGCATCACCATCCACGGCTGGCCGTTTGTCCATTTCAGGAAGGTCCTTGCGTTGGCGAGTTCCACGGACTTTTCTTTCTCGGGATTGAAACCGTTGTTCTTAAGCCATCCCCTGCTCGGGTGGTAGCACATACACGCATGGCCCTTGCAGTGGAACTCTACCCATATCGGTATCTTGTGAAGCTCGACGAGCGCACTCCTGGGCACGACAGTATTGATCTTGCAGAGCTGATTTGTGAGCAGCTTGAGCGTCTTATCGCTCAGGGCCTTTTCTTCCTTGAGCAGCTTGTTGTTGACGAGCACCTTCCATCCTTCGATATTGCGTGCGGTGTAGTTGGACGTCGGCTCGTATGCCAGCGCAGCCGGCGGAGCGAGCAGAATGGCGATCAGCAGCAGTTTGATTCTCATTGGGCGTTTCCCCGAAGCTGGCACAGATTCCTCATTGCCCGCACACGTTCAGCCGCATTCCGTCAGCTCGTGCCACAGATCGCGCATGGCGGCGCAGTCATCGCGGGAGTCGGGAAAGACCGCGGGACGCAGGATACACCTGGCTCCCGTTTCGCGCACGAGCCGCGCGATCCGGCGGACGTAGACATCCCAAGTTTCTCCGTCCTCGGCGGAGATGTGGCTGTACAGCACCGTGGATGTCTCCGCACATAGTCCGAGCAGCCGGGCTGTATCGTACATCTCGGGATTGCCCAGATCGATCGCGCGAACGGACTCGATCCGGCAGAGCTTCTCCAGCAGCGCGTCGTGTCCGCCGCAGAAGTGGACAAATGCTCCGCCGAAAGGCTCAGTGACCTTCTCGACCGCCGGCAGAATGAACCTGTCGATCGTGGCCGGTGAGAGCAGTGTCGCGGTATCTTCGCAGACACGAATGCCTGCATCGGCGAAGTAGACGCCCTGCGAACTGCCATGCCCGTGGATCATGCTGCCGGCGTCTTCGTCGAGCAGCTTCTTCAGGTGTCTCGTCGCATTCACGCAGAGGCCGAGGGATATCTCCATCAGTTCATCGACCCACCCGGCCTCGGAGTCATCCGCCATCATGTAAAGAAGCTCGCTGCCGTACAGCAGATGCGCGACATCGAAGGCGCCCTGGGTATCGGCCTGGTATGCGGCGATTGTCTCGATTCCGCTCTCGCGGTGAATGGCGTAGAAGCGGTCCGCCAAGCCCATCAGGTCGGTTGCGGCGATGTCAATATCTCGTGCGGCCCGGATTTGCTCACTGCCGAGATGCCGACCCGGCCAGGGCATCTGTCCTTCGCGCAGCGAGAACTCCATTCCCGCCATTGCCGGTACGAAAATGACACCCAGATTGGGTCGAACCGTCGGGATGCCGTCGGTCGGCCAGCCGACGGACGGCTGAGCGCGTGATACCTCCGACTTCCACATTGCGGCGGGGTCGTGGAAGAGGGCCGGGTACTCGTGCGTGTCGTATAGCTCCTGCCGCTCCGGCGGAATCAGTATCAGGGATGGGCCTTCGCCTGCCCAGAACCGCTTGTGAGCGTCGATCTTCCGCTGCATCAATGCATTCTCCTCTGCGGGGCGGCAGGTTCGCTCGAACTTGAGCTTCTTCCGCTGTTTCTTGAGAGCCTTCTTGTGGGCTAATTCCGGTCGCCCGGCAGCATTATATCACAGCATACTCTCAGGTTTCCCGCCTTTTCAGGAGCCGGTATGCGGCACCCCGCTACCGACAATCGGCATCTGCCTGCCTTGAGAGTTTAACCAGTATCTCCTCGAGCCTGGTGCGCCAATTTTCGCGCTGCTCTTCGGTCAGATGGGGCGGTATGCTCAGGTCCTCACCCTGTCGGACCACTACGGTGGTGAACGGCTTGGGGATCATGAAGCGGTCCCACGAGTTCAAGCGCCAACATCTTTTCGCGCCGACGGCAAGGGGCACAATCGCGCGGCCGCTCTTCTCGGCGACGTACACTATGCCCTGCTGGACGACATGCCTCGGGCCGCGCGGGCCGTCGGGCGTGATCCCCACACCGTGCCCGGCATCGAGTTCGCCGATCAGCTCCATCATCCCGGCAGCGCCGCCGCGGGTAGTCGACCCCCTCACGGCGCGAAAGCCCAGCCGCTCAATCACCCGGGCGATGTATTCGCCATCGCGGTGCGTGCTTATCAGCACCCTCGCGCCGCGCCCACGGAATGCGTATGCGAGCGCGAACATCTCCCCGTGCCACAGCGCGTGAACGACGGGCCTGATCGGTGTATTGACGCCCTCGCAGGCCTCGGCAGGCTCGAAACGCAGCCGCACCGTCAGCATGATCGCCCGTATCAGCAGCGCCGCCAGCAGGCCGACGGCCCAGAACTTCACCCGCTGCCAAGG
>JAUWKK010000119.1 GCA_030614245.1 Planctomycetota bacterium
CGACCAGGAACTGCGCGTGGTGCTGGTCAACGAGGACTACTGCAAATCCCGGGCGGTCGAGAAATCCGAAGTCGAGGGCCGTCATGTCACAGAGCTGTTCGACAAGCAGTTTATAGATGGGGCCGACCTGCATGCAACGATTGAGCGCGTGCTGGAAACGGGCAACCAGGGGGCACTTCCGGCGCTACGGCATCGCTATCGGGAGCGGGTCGAGGTGCTCAACATCCACATAAGCTACATAGGCGAAGGGCAGGAACCTCGGGTCGTCATGATCATCGAGGATGTGACAGAGACGGTGGAGCATGCGTATCGGCTGTCGATGCTGCGGCAGATAAACGCGGCGATCCAGGGGGCGCTGCAACTCGATAAGATACTGCGGCTCGTCTTGACGTGCGTGACGGCCGGCCGCGGTTTAGGTTTCAACCGCGCCATCCTGCTGATGGTGAACTCACAGAACGGCACGCTGGAAGGCTGGACTGGCATCGGCCCGCGGGATCACGGCGAAGCTGCCGAAATCTATGACCGAATGGCCGCCGAGAATAAATCACTCGACGAGATCATCACCGAAGGGGAAAGGTTCAAGCGCCGTGAAGACCTGCCGCTGTACGAGATGGCGTCGCGAATGTCGTTCCCGCTCGACGACCCGGCTGAACTGGTGGTTCGGACTATCCGGGAGAACCGTGCGTTTCTGGTGAGCGACGCGGCCAACGACGTGCGCGTCTCGGAAACTTTCCGCGAGATACTAAAGGCTGACGAGTTCGTGACCGTCCCGATCGTGGCTAAGGACGAGGTGATCGGTGCGATCGTGGCCGATAACAACTACGACGGCCGTCCGTTGACCGAGGAGCGGGTCGAGCTGCTGACGATATTCGCGAACCACGCCGGTTTAGCCATCGAAAACGGCGAGGCCTACGCCGACCTCGAAGAGAAGATACGGCAGCTCGCCGAAGCATACGAGACGCTCGAGCAGACGCACGACAAGCTGCTGCAGAGCGAGAAGCTTGCCGTGATGGGCCAGATGGCAGCGAGCGTCGCCCACGAAATCCGAAATCCGCTCGTCTCAATCGGGGGCTTCGCACGAGTCATCCTGGATGAACTGCCCGAGGAGCATCCCAGCCACGCCGACATCCAGATCATCGTGCGGGAAGTCGACCGCCTCGAGAAGATACTGAAGGACACGCTTGATTTCGCACGGCCGCCTTCGCTGATCAAGGGTCTGTGCTTGCCCAACGCGGTCATCGACGACATCAGGAACATGGTCTCGGCGGAAGCCGAGGAGCGCGACCTCGAGATCAACTGTAACCTCGACCCGGAGATCCCGGAGATGATGCTCGACGCCGAGCAGCTCAAGCAGGCGCTGCTCAATATCGTTCGAAACGCCATCGAGTCGATCAACTGGGGCGGGCGGGTCGACATAGTCACTCAACTTCAGAATCAGCGCGTGGCGATATCAGTAACCGATACAGGCGGCGGTATCCCCGAGGCGATGCTCCGCGACGTCTTCAATCCCTTCTTCACAACGCGCCCGCACGGTACCGGCCTGGGGCTGGCCGTGACGCGCAAGATTGTCGAAGATCACGGAGGACACATTGCGGTCAGAAGCAAGCTCGGCGTTGGATCGACATTCACCGTTTACCTGCCCGCCCGGACGGCCGCCGGAACCGAGGAACTCGATGAATGAAGCCTGCCCGCTCCCGCCATAGGCGGGTACGGTGGGCCTGCCCCACAAGAGGTAGGCCGGCATCCCCCGCTCGTTTCACATGAAGGAGGTCAGCCGATGGCAGAAAAGAAGAAGTTGCTGATTGTCGAAGACGACGAGAATCAGCGGAGGCTCTACGAGGTAACGTTCAAGCGTGACGGCTATGACGTAGTCGTGGCCGCCGACGGCACAGAGGCAATCGAAAAAGCCCGCAGGGACAAACCGGACCTGATAGTCATGGACATCCGCATGCCCCGCCGCGACGGCATCGATGCCATGCAGAAGATCCTCGGCGAAGACAAGCACGTGCCTATCGTCATCAACACCGCCTATCCTTCGCACCAGCAGAACTTCATGACTTGGGCTGCCGATGCCTACGTCATCAAATCCGCCGACCTGTCGAAGCTGCGCGAGACCGTCAAGGAAGTGCTCGAACGCAGCGAGAGTGCACCCGAGGCCGGCGATTCCCCGAGCGAAGAGTAGTAAGGGCGAGAAACGTGGGGCAGGCTTTCAGCCTGCCAATGCAATCAATCAGCAGCCTGGAAAGGCTGCTCCACATACTGCTCCTCAGAATGACCGAACCGATTGTCAGGGAGAGAAGACGTTGGATACACGTGACCCATCACGCCAGAGCCATGGGCTCCGCACACTGGTCGTTATCCTTGCAGGCGGCGTCGGCAAGCGGCTCTATCCGCTCACCCGCGACCGCTCGAAGCCCGCAGTGCCATTTGGAGGCCCGTTCCGCATCATCGACTTCACCCTCAGCAATTGCATCAATTCAAGATTGCGACGCATCGATGTGCTCACCCAATACAAGTCGCTCTCGCTACAGGAACACCTCGCCGACGGCTGGAGCTTCCTCAGCCGCGAGACGGGCGAGTGCATCAATGTCATCCCGCCGCAGCAGCGCACGGCCGGCAGCTTCTATCTGGGCACCGCAGACGCCATCTACCAGAATATCTACTCCCTCGAACGCGAACGTCCCGACCGCGTAGTCATCCTGTCCGGCGATCATGTCTACAAAATGGACTACTCGCAGATGCTCCGCTTCCACGAGCAGAAGCGGGCCGAGCTCACAGTTGCCTGCATCCATGTCCCGCTCGATGACGGCAGGCGCCTGGGCGTGATGCAGGTGGACGCCGACAGCCGAGTCGTCAACTTCGAGGAGAAACCGCAGGACCCCGAACCGATGCCGGGTTTGTCCGCCAACCGCGTCCTCGCATCAATGGGCATCTACGTATTCGGCACAGAAGCGCTCGTCCGCCAGGTCACCGCCGACGCCCGCAAGAGCGACGCCGAAACCCAGCACGATTTCGGCAGGAATATAATCCCCGCAATGGTCAAGTCAGGTCGCGTCTACGCCTACGACTTCCGGCGCAGCCCAGACGCCAGGCGCGCTTACTGGCGTGACATCGGCACTCGCGACGCCTACTGGCAGGCAAACATGGACCTGCTGGAAGACCCCGCGCCATTCAACCTGTTCGATCCCGGCTGGCCCATTCGAACATTCCACCGGCAGTGCCCGCCGCCCACGTTCGTCGCGACCGCCGGCCCAGAGCCGGCGGTCAGCAACTCCCTCATCAGCGACGGCTGCATCATCGACGGCGCCCGCATCAACAGGTGCGTCATCTCTCCCAGCGTGCACGTCGAGCCGGAAGCCGAGGTGACCGAATCCGTCATAATGGAGGGGGTAGTCATCGGCCGAGGAGCCAGAATCCGCCGGGCGCTGATCGACAAAGGCATCCACATCCCCGCCGGCTGCCGCATCGGCTTCGACCCTGAACACGATGCGGCTCGCTTCACAATGACCAGCAACGGCATAGCCGTGCTGCCCAAGCTGCTGCCGATGGAGTGATGGGGCTCTCGCGTACGTCCCGTCGTCGCGCACGCGCAAACAAGGATGCTTGTGGGTTGGCGGCCATTCGCTCCGGTGAGGTCCCAGATGTAGCCCCAGCCGGTTCAGTAGCCGTCCCGGGACCATCAGCCTGGTCTGAGCCATTGCAACCACCCAGAAAGATAGTCACGAAGCCAATCCAGACGTTGATGGTATGACAAGCCATGATTTTCTTCTCTTTCATCGCAGCTAACGTGATGCGTCACCCTTCGCGCGGAACGTGCGATAGGGTGGACGCAATGGTTGGCTGCTCTCAGTTCTAGGGATACACCCCCAGATCTTTAACCGCGCCCGCAGGATCCGTCTGTCCGCAGAGCGACGAGAATCGTCCGTCTGCTTCACGTTTCAGGAACAGAAGGTATCGCTTGTTCTTCTTTGGATCGAACGACACCAGCATGGGGGCGTTCGGCGCCATTTCCTCCGGCTCTGCTTCTCGCAGGTGGAAGAGCACGAAGCTCTTCAGGTCCTGCTCGCCCTTCAAAACGGCAAGGACCTTAAACGTGGTATTGACGCCGAGTCCAGCGATGGGCTTATTGTTGCGAGCGACACCGGGAAGGTTCATCTTCTCGCCCGTATCCACCGTCCGGGTGGGCGTGGCGATCACGAGGAGATCGGCCTCTTTGGTGAGCTTCTCGTATGGCCAGTAGGCAACCGGCCGTGCCCCGCAATCGGACGCCAGCGCCAGGAACACACTTGTGAACAGCAGTTTCTTCATGTCTTCTCCTCCAGCTAACACTGTTCTTGAGCGGCGGGGTCTTCCGCGCCCGCTCGACGCAAATGTTAAGGAGCCGTGGGCTCGCCGGATAGGCCGTCAAGCACAGCATTACATGCACGAGCCATCTGACTGTCTCCGATATCTGACAGGGTGTCGTCTGACTGCCACAAATCACGAACTGCCGAGACCACGGCACGACATGGCTTATATCGAAGGGGTCGAAGGGCGCGGAGCGCTGCCAGCAACCGTTTGTACTTGTTGCGAAGGCCGCCGCGTTCGTTGTCGGGTGCGCTGTTCCACCAACCCTTTTTCAATGTGGGCAGGCGCTCCTGCCAGAATGCCAGGCCCTCTTTGACAATAGCCGTGAGGTCTGGAGCGACATCCGCACCGCCTGCCGCGACCAACGAGGAGATAATGTCCGGATGCCAATGAGAGAGAGTCCTATCATCTAGCAATCGACGCAGCATTGGCAAGGCAACCCCTCCCATGCGGCCGAGCGATTTTATGCTTGCTTTGGCTCCGCAGTAAAACTCCTGCCTGTGGAATGCACGGAGCGATTGGGCCGCAAGCACGGGGGCACGGCGGTCCACAGCCTCACCAAGATGAGCCTGGATCACGCCGAACTCCACCACCCGTGCCTTCATCTCAACGCCGGTTCCACGGTGAGTGAGGACGCTGGGACCTGGGTTCAAGACCTGCACGAAGGCATATGCCTCCCCCCGTTCGAGCCACGCGACTGAAACCTTGAACCCCCCATGCCCGTGATAGCTCGCGGGCAACCAGGCACGAGGCTTTGAGTCCGAGGGCCTTGTCTTGTCGGTTGGGTCGAACTCGACGAGGAACAGGACCATTCTTGACCCGCTCACGACTCGCGCGTACGGCTCGGGCAGGTCTCGGCGTTGCCACCAATCATGGACTCGGCGCGACTTGGCGTCGGCGAAGTCGGCGAGTTCGGGCAAAATGATCTCGGTGTCCGGTTCAAGATTACCCTTCCATGATTCGATGACTCTCAGGCGGCCATCGATTAGATCGCCCTCTGTCGCAAGCACAATGTGCGTTGCTTTCCAGACCGAATGATCCAGTTGGAACGAAGGACGTATCCCAGCCGACGTTGGCGAGGCAATAGCAACGAGGAGGAAGAATCCCGCACCGAATTGCAGCATCGGCCTCAGCGTAGCCCGTCGAATCCTTATCGTGTTCGTCATCATCGCTGCTCCTTAACAGCATCGTCTCACATACATTAAAATCCTGCCTTACTGGATTCTACGACGCGGCAGGCCACCTGCGCGTAACAGGTTTGTAACAACCCTGAAATGCAGCTTGTTCCCGCCGAACACCACCTCTTCACCTGCCGCATCACCACGTGTATCGCACGCGATAGGTGATCACCCGCTCGGCGTCTTTCGGCACTTTCACGTCGAAGGCGATCGTCCGCGAATCGAGCTTGGTGAAGTCGTGGTTCTTCTCGATGATCTCCCACTGGCTCCAGCGATACAGCTTCTCGACCACCTTGACGTTTACATCCTGTTCTTTGTGGTTGCGCAGCTTGATCTCGAAGGCCTCTTCGATGACTCTGTGTGCGGGCTTCTTGAAATCGGTCTGCTTGCGCTCGCCTACGACGTCGAACGCATCGCCGACGTAAAGCACGAGCTTCTCGTCGCGCGGGGTGTGCGCGATCTTGTCTTCACCGATGAACTCGAGCGACTTGTCGGCATCGTCGCGCTTGTAGACGCGCACCTTGCCGGCAGGCAGTGCGAAGCCGAGCCCGTGAGCCTTGCGGTTCTCGATCTCCAGCAGGACGTTGACCTTCTTGTTGCTCTGCGTGCCGAAGTTGCGGTCTTCGCTGCGGCGATAAGGGGACCAGCTTATCTTGGCGCCGTCGTAGATGTACTTCTTCGTGGCGGTCACGCCGGTGGCGTTGATAAGCTCGATCTGCTTGACCTGATTGTTGTTGACGGTCGACGGCTCGGGCAGTTTGTAGAGATGGTATTCGCCGAAGACCTTGCCCGGATCGGGGCCTCTCTCGGCGGTCGGCGGGAGCTGCGAGATCTGCTTGAAATACTCCGGCCCCCATCCGAAGCGATCGCGCCGCCCGCTCACCTGCCCGGCCAGCAGCTTGATCTTCGCGTCCTTATAAGTCGTGCCGGCCCTGTTGGTGATGGTCACCCATCCGCTCAGATCGACCTTCGTGTCGTCGGCGTTGGCCACGGCGGTGTAGTCGACCTTCCAGGAGATATTGTTGGCCACGTAGCTGAGCTTCACCAGGTGCCGCCCGCCCTTCGCGGCGTTGACCTGCCAGACGAGCGTCGGCTTGGTAAGCAAGCCTTCGGGCAGCGAGCCGAACTTGATGCTCTTGATGTTCTCGCCGCGCTGGATCATGCTCAGGCCGCCTTTGGCACCCTGGATGACGATCTGCGCGCCATCGTAGCTCATCAGCTTGCCTTCGTAGATCCGGCCGTCTTTAGTCAGGATCGCCACCTGCTGGTCGATGTACTTCTTCAGCAGTTTGTCGGCACTGACGAGGTCGAACTCGTAGTTCTGTTCGAGGATGGTGGTGCCGTCAGGATCGGTGAGCGACTTGAAGTGCACGCTTGTGGCGTCGATGGTGGCAGCGACGTCGCGGAAGCGCACCGTGCTCCGCCCCTGTTGCAGCTCGATGTGGCGGCGCTCCTTCACCACGGCGAAGTTCTTGTTGTAGACGGTCAATTTGACGCCGGGCTTTTCTTCGGCCGCCTCACCGGCGACGGCGGAAACCGCCAGCATCGCGATCAGCAGAATCGTCAAGTTACGCATTGCTCTTGCTCCTTAATTGTGCACTTCCAGTGCCCTCTGGTTCAGTCCAACTGGCGCTACCACGTGTAGCGCACGGTATAGGTAATAGCTTTCTCGCTGTTGGCCGGCACGACGATCTCGAACCGCAACGTGCGAAAATCGATCTTCTTGAACGGCGTGTCGCGCTTGATGATGTCCCAGTTGGTGTATCGGTACATTACCTCTTCGACGTTCACTGTGGCGGGTGCGTCCTTGTGGTTGCGGATGCGAACGCGAATGTCTTCTTCGATCACGCGGCGGGCCGGCCGCCGGAAGCCCGTCTGCTTGCGCTCGCCGACAAGGTCGTAAGCATCGCCGATATAGAGATCAACCTTCTCGTCCTTGGGCGTGTGGTCGATGTTGTCGCCGCCGATGAACTCCAGTTCGCCGTCGGTGTCGCGCTTGTAGACGCGGACCTTGCCCTTCGGCAGCGGCATGCCCATATTGCTGGCCTTGTCGTTCTTGAACCTCAGCCGCGCCGTGACGGTCGTGTTATACTCGCTTCCGAACTGCGGATCGCGGCGGCTGTAGCCCCCTCGCGTGCGGAAGCCTCGGTAGGTGTAGACCTTCTTCACGGGGATGCCGCCGGCGTTGAGCAGTTCAATCTGTTTGATCTGCCGGTCGGCCAGCGTCGAGCGTCGCCCCAGCGTATACAGATGATACTCGGCGAACGCCTTCTCCTTGAACGCGGGCACTCCGCCGTCACCCTTGGTCAGACTCA
>JAUWKK010000013.1 GCA_030614245.1 Planctomycetota bacterium
CCGGTGGCTGTCATCTTTCGCCCCCCAGGGGCTCTGCTCCTGCACTTTATGTTAACCGACGGCGTTGCCGTTGGCTTTCATATTTCGCCCCCAAGTGGCTTTGGTGCTGCACGTCACGTTCACCCACAGCGTTGCCGTGGGCTTTCATATTTCGCCCCCAAGGGGCTGGCCTTTCACTCGATAACCTTACCCACGGCAGGGCCGTGGGCTTTCATATTTAGCCCCGACGGGGCTTGCAAGTCGCCGCCGGGTGCCACGGTCAACCGTCCTCGGTTGGCCGTGTTTGCCTGCCCCCCTCCATAGGCGGGCAGGTATGGCATGGCTTGCCTGCCGGCATACGACAGGCCTGCCGGGGCTTGAGGCCGCGTGGCGCAGGAAGACGGCGAGCACTGGTCACCGGCCACAGTGTGCTATGCGTCGATGATCTGGCGCAGTTCGTCGGATTTGGGCACCTCGCCATCCCAGCGCCTGGTCTCGCTGCTGCCGCGGCGGACGATGACCGTCGGGACGTTCATGACGTCTTCGAACGCGCCCTCGGCGCGGCCGTCTACAGTGTCGAGGTCGATCCATTTCATCTCGACCTTGCCGGCGAGACCCCATTTGTCAAGGTAATGATCGAGCTTGCGCTTGGTGGTATTGCAGATGGCACAATCCTGTTTGCCGAAGATGTCGATTCTCATCAATGGTGCCTTTCGACCATGCATATGCAGAGCCGGGCTGACGGCGAGGCCGGGACATCTACCCCGCGCTTTGCCGCTCGAACCTGCCGGTTCCCAGTTCGTCCTGTCTCATATCGAGGCGCTGGAACGAGCCCCGCTTCCACATCTCGGTCGGCTCGATCTCGGGAACTCCGCGCCGGACGCCTCGGACGTTGATTGCGCCGCATTGCGGGCATTCTTCGTATACGCCCACCGACATGCAGCCGCATTTCTGGCAGACGGTGAACTCCGGTGAGATCGTAAGCTGGGCCGTTTGCGTCTTGCTGAGCGCCTTGTGCACGAGGTTGAGAATGCTGCCGGGCGAAGGCAGGTGCTCGCCGACGAACGCGTGTATGATCGCGCCGGATTCGATGAGTCCGTGGAACTTGCTCTGCAGGCGGACGCGCGTGACTATGTCGGCCGGGGCGTTCGCCGCCAGATGGACGCTGTTGGTGTAATAGAACTCGTCGCGTTCGATGGAGCCGCGGACGAGTTGCCTGGCCTCGGGGTAGTTGCGCAGATCGATCTTTGCCATGCGGCGCGTTGCGCTCTCGGCCGGCGATTCCTCGAGGGTAATCGTCATTCCCTGCTTTTCGCCCTGGCGCCTGGCTTCGAAGCTCATGTGAGACACGATCTTGAGGCCCAGCCTGAGTGCGTCGTCGCTTTCGTGCAGTTCCTCTCCGCAGATGTGCTTGACGCATTCGTTGAGTCCGACGAGCCCAATGATGTACGTAGCTGCGGAGAGGTCGACGTACGGCCGGCCGTCGGCTGCTGTCTTGCCGATCTCCCAGAGCGGCATCTCGGGGTTGGACATCAGCGTGGCGATAAACTCGCGCTTCTGGATGTGCGCCCGCACGGCGATGCTCATCGATTTGCTGATGTCATCCAGGAGCGCGTCAACGTTGCCGGGCCCCGCCCGATAGGCCGCCTGCGGCAGATTGACAGTGACATTCTGGAAACCGCAGAAGCGCATCGACTCGAGGTGTTCCAGCATGTAATTGTCCTTGATCGCAGTGCGCAGGCGGCAGCAGGCCGACAGCGTGACCTCATCGCGGTCGAAGACGAAATAGGGCGTGCCGTTCTCGCTCGCGATCTTGCAGGCATACTGGAGCAGCTCGAACTGATCGGGGTCTTCGAAAGTTTCCTGCGTGACGTGGAAGTCGCACTTGGGGAATGCGAAGATGTGTCCATTCTGATCGCCCGCGCGCCAGACATCGAGCAGTGCGCGGCAGAATCGCTGAGCGGTCTTCTGATACTCGCCGTATGTTTTGCCCGTGGGCTTGCCGCCCGGGCCGATGGCCTGGATATCCCGCATGTATCGGGGCACGCCGGTGTGGATATTGAAATCGAGGAACAGCGTCTGCCCGCCGCGCGAGAACGCGCTCTGCGAGCCGCTGAAGATCAGATGCTGGGCTTCCTGCCGCATCTTATCGTCGGTCATATCTTCCAGATACGGGGCGTACAGCACGTTGATGTAGCCGACGCCGAGCGCTCCGGCGTAGTATGCCTGCATGGATGCCAGGAACGTGTTGAGATGGCCTGTAAGCGTGCGAGCGTGTTTGGCCGGAGCCGACGACGTATCGAGATTCTGAAGGCTCAGTCCGTACTTCTTGAGGTACTCCAGCGAATGCGAAGAGCAGTAGACGCGCGTGGGGTATCCCAGGTCGTGCAGGTGAATTCTGCCGTCGAGATGCGCCTGGGCGACGTCGCGGGTGAATACCTCTTGAAGCGCGTACTGCTTCAGAGTGTTCTCGGCGATGGCGAGGTTGATAGCCTCGGGGTTGTTCGCCGTGATGTTGCTGTTCTCCTTGCTGCGGCTGAAGATGAGGCGGTCGAGATCGTATTTCGGCATGCCGATGGCCGTCTGCCGATGAAGCTTGGCTTCGCTGCCGCGCTCGAACAGTTCATTGTCGACCAGCTCGCGGATCAGCGTGCTCGAGATCCGGTCGATCCCGGAATCCAGGATCTTCTTCTCGACGCTGCTGGCTATCTTGCGGGCCTCGTTGGGGTCGACCTCGGCCTCCTTGATGAGCGCCTCGACGATCTTATCGCGGTTCCAGGGCAGGACTTCGTCTTTTGTCGCCGGACTGACCAGGAGCAGCATATCGGTGCTGCTGCCTCGCTGCCTGACGGACTTTCGCACGAGCGTGCGCCTGCGCAACTGAGAGCGGCGGTCTCGATAGAGGATGTAAGCCTTGGCGGTTCTTGCGTGGCCCGTCTCGATGAGCACCCGCTCGACCATGTCCTGCACGTGCTCGATGCCCGGCGGCGCAGGACCGTTCTCTTTTTCGAGGAAGAAGGTTACAGCGTCGGCGAGCTCCTCGGCAAGCGCCCGATCTTCGCCCCCCACCGCCTGGGCCGCCTTGAAGATCGCGTCGGCGATCTTCTGCTTGTTGAAGGAGACCGCGCGCCCGTCACGCTTGACGATCGTATCAATGGTGTTCATTCATCGCCTCCTTTTTCGAGCAGCGGGCGCAGCTCGTCAAGGAACTGGCCCACGTCTTTGAAGTCGCGATAGACGGACGCGAACCGGACGTAGGCAACCTGGTCGATGCCGCGCAGCTTGTTCATAACGGCCTCGCCGACTACCTTGCTCGGCACTTCCTTGCTGGCCTTCTGGCTGATCTCCTCTTCGATCTCGAAGGCGATTGTTTCGAGCGCTTCCATCGGTACCGGACGCTTCTCGCATGCCTTGAGCAGGCCCGAGAGCAACTTATTGCGGTCGTACGGCTCGCGGCCGCCGTCCTTCTTGATAATCCTGAGCGGTATCTCTTCGATGCGCTCGTAAGTCGTATAGCGTTTGCTGCATTCGAGGCACTCGCGACGCCGGCGGATCACCTGTCCGTCCTCAGCCGAGCGCGAATCGACGACCTTATCGTTATCCTTCCTGCAAAAAGGGCATTTCATTCCTTGACGCTCCCGGAGCTGTTGGCTGTAATGAGGTCACCCGTAACAATATGTTGGGCGATCTGTGCCTCAATCCACTATAAGTAGCACATCACGCCGCAAAGGTCAAGCATAATCTGAAATTCTCTGCAACGAAAGCAAGCTGATCGGCCGCGAAACCCCTCAATCGGCCGGAACGGAAACGATATCGACCTCGATTCCGGCCTCGGCCAGCATCTGCTTCGCGAGCTCGTCGGGGTATTCGCCCTCGGCCACAACTCGGGCTATGCCGGCATTTATCAGCATCTTCGCACACAGCGAACACGGATAGGTAGTCGAATAAAGCGTGGCGCCCTGGGTTCGCACGCCGTACACGGCAGCCTGGAGGAGCGCGTTCATCTCGGCGTGGAGCCCTCGGCATAGTTCGTGCCGTTCGCCCGGCGGAGTGTTGAGCTGCTCGCGCAGGCAGCCGGTTTCCTCGCAATGTTTCATTCCCTTGGGCGCGCCGTTGTAGCCTGTCGCCAGAATGCGCCGATCGTGGACGAGCACAGCTCCCACCCGGCGGCGCAGGCATGTCGAGCGTTTCGACACCTGGTGAGCAATATCCATGAAATACTCGTCCCAGCCCGGACGTGACATCTTCGCTGACCTCCGCCGCGATTGTAGTGATGCCCTGCGTGCGTGTCAACTTTCCATTGCGTGCGAAATGCGCGATTTCCCGATCGTGCCATGTGGAGCAGCCCGCCCTTCAAACATCGAGCAACGCACCTCGCGGGCCACAGACGGCACACTGCAATCCCGCCGATCCCGCCAATCGTCTCGAAAAACGCATTCCCCAGCCGGTCAGAAGTGCCGAAAATCATATGGGTATATAGCTCGGGAGTTCGCGTGCATGAAACTGATCATCCAAATTCCGTGCCTGAATGAAGAGCAGACGCTGCCGATGACACTGCGCGATCTGCCCAGGCACATCGACGGCATTGACGAGATCGAATGGCTCGTGATCGACGATGGCAGCAGCGACCGCACCTGCGAGGTGGCCCGCGAGAACGGTGTGAAGCACATCGTGCGCTTCACGCGCAACCGCGGCCTCGCCAGGGCGTTCACTGCCGGTCTCGATGCCTGCCTCAGGCTCGGCGCCGACATCATAGTCAATACCGATGCCGACAACCAGTATTGCGGCGCCGACATCGGCAAGCTGATCCGTCCCATACTCGACGGCAAAGCCGAGATGGTCATAGGCGACCGCTGCATCGATACGATTGAAGAGTTCTCGCCGCTCAAGAAGCGCCTGCAGAAGCTCGGCAGTTGGTTCGTCCGTGAGATTTCCGGCACCGACGTGCCCGACACGACGAGCGGATTCCGCGCCTTCAGCCGCGAAGCCGCACTCCGGCTCAATATCATCTCGACTTTCTCATACACGCTCGAATCGATCATACAGGCCGGCAAGAAGAACATCACCGTCGCGCACGTGCCGATACGCACGAACCCGAAGACTCGCGACTCGCGGCTGTTCGGTTCGATCCCGCAATACGTCGCTCGTTCGGTCGTCACCATCGTGCGGATGTATACGATGTTCCGCCCGCTGCACGTATTCACGCTGATCGGCACCGCGCTCTTCTGCGGCGGGCTCGGCCTGGGCATGCGGTTCCTCTATTACTTCTTCTCCGGCCAGGGCAGCGGCCACGTGCAGTCGCTTATCCTCTCCGGTTCGCTGATGGTCACAGGCATCGTCACGTATCTAATCGGCATCCTCGCCGACGTCATCAGCTTCAATCGAATGCTGATAGAAGACAACCTGTACCGCACGCGGCGGATCGAGCTGATGCTCGAGAAGCACGGGCAACGCGCGCAGCCCGCCGATGCCTCCGCCTCGGTGCCGGCCGGAACGCGTTCCTGGGACACCATTGCCGAAGCAGCAACCGAGCCTGCGGAGAGCATCGCAGAATGAAGCGCACCGAGACAATCGTGGCATCGAGCATCACCGGCATCGGCTCGACGATACTCGCAACGCCCATGCTGAAGGTGCTCCGCAGCGAACGGCCCGATGCAAAGATCATTCTCCTCGTGCGTTACCGCGCTGCACGCGAACTGCTGGAAGGCGGCAAGATAGCCGACGAGATCGTTACTTGCGATTACGCGCTGATGAAGACGTCTCGCGCGCGCCTCGCCGTGATACGCCGACTGCGCGGGGCGCGGCCCGATGTCTTCATCAATGCTATGCCCTCAAACCGGCTCGACAAGAACCTGCTGGCGTGGCTGTCGGGTGCACCGGTGCGGATCGGACACCGCTACCCAGTCCGTCACATCGGGAACTTGGGCTTCCTTCTCAATGAGACAGTTCCGATAGAGATCGGGCTGCACGACGTCGACCAGAACCTGCAGTTGCTCAGGCCGCTGGAGATCGACATAGAACGCGCCGACCGGCAGCCTTGCGTATGGCCGCCGCCGAACGCCGTTCAAGCTGCGAATGAAAGGCTCAGAAGCTCCGGTGCCGGCCCGCTGATAGGTCTGCATCCGGGATCGAGCACTGAATTCGGCATGGCCGGCAAGCGCTGGCCGCCGGAACGCTTCGCGGCGCTCGGGAAGTACCTCGCAACCCGGCACGGCGCGCGCATTCTCGTCTTCGGCGGCCCTGAAGAAGCCGAGCTCAAAAACCGCGTAGCTGCCGGGATCGGCCGCGCGGCGTCCGTCGTCGATGAGCCGATCACCACGACCGCCGCGATCATCGGCGGGCTCGATGCATTCGTCAGCAACGACAGCGGCCTTATGCACATAGCCGCTGCGAGCGGGACTCCCACGGTTGGAATATTCGGGCCAACCGATCACCGCCGGACGGCGCCGCTCGGCCCCAAGACGGCCATCGTTCGAGCCGGGGTAGGGTGCTCGCCCTGCTGGCGCATCGAGAGACTCGGCGAGCCATTCCGGTGCACGCGCGGCCGCTTCGAGTGCATCGACGAGATCAGCCTCAGCGACGTCGCCCGACAAGTTGAGGCCCTGGCTCTCGAGCGTGTTGTTCAGGAAGACGAAATCGCCGAAGAGATCGCGGCCTCTGCCGGCGGATAAACGGAACTGCGATGCCGACAATAGTTGCTGAGACGAAGACCGCTATACCGGCCGGCGCCGTTCGGCGCTGGGGGGGCCGTCTGTTCGCCGCGGCCGTCCTCGCCGCAATTGCGGTCGTAGTCTGCCGCAACGCATCGGAGCTCGGCCGCTGGGACTGGAGCCTGAACGTCCTGCGTTTCACCGTGGCCTCGCTGCTGGTAACCGCGTCGTATCCGCTGTTCGCGCTCGCCTGGCGGCAGGCGCTGATCGCGTCGGGAGCCGAGATGCCGGCACAGACGGCGCTGCGGATATTCGCCAGGTCGCAGCTCGCGCGGTACCTGCCGGGCAGCGTGTGGAACTTCGTCGGCCGCGCGGTAATGTGCACGCGGGCGGGCATCGACCGAACCGCAGCCGTCGGCTCGATGGTGCTCGAGAACGCCGCGGCTATCGCCTGCGCGCTGCTCGTCTTTGCCGCAACGCCGCCTTTCTGGCCGACGGGCCTGCACGTGTTACACAGGCTCGAGCTTGGGCTGATCGCGGCCGTCGCGTTGGTGATGCTGCATCCAGCAGTATTCGCGCGTATCCTTAGCCTGGCGGCCCGGGTGATGCGGTCTGAATTGCCAGACGTCGATCTCTCGTTGCGGCGCGTATCGGTGCTGATCGCCCATTACATCGCCGCGTGGCTGGTACTGGGGATCGGCTTCTGGATGTTCGCATCTTCGGTGCAGATGCTGCCGCTGCGGAGCATTCCGGTGCTGGCGGGTGGATTTCCGCTTGCGTGGGTGATCGGCTTCGTGACGGTGTTCGCTCCCGGCGGGCTCGGCGTCCGCGAGGGTGTTGTTGTCCTGCTGCTCGCTATGTTCATGCCGGTTGCCGTCGCGGGAGTGATAGCCGTCGCCTTTCGCCTGCTGCAGATCGCAGCCGAACTCGTCTGGGCTGCGGCTGTCTGCACGATGGTGAGGGAATCGAACACGGTTTGACTTGAAGTAACACTGAGCGATGGAAGCTTTGCCGAAAACTTCAACGTTTGATAGCCGCACGAGGCTCTGGTGTTTTACCCTGACGATATTCTTCGCTGCGGGGTACGTCGGTTTCCATCCGATAGTCGCGCGCGTGGCCGGTGGCGCGCACCTGTCGGAGCATTTGCTGCTCTACCGCACGATCCGTTTCCATCTGTTCCTGCTGCCGGCGGTTGTGGCGGCATCGCTGGCGCTGACGGCGCTGGTCGGCTCGGAGCGCATGGAGGCCCTTGCGAATCAGCTCGTGCTGTCGCCTAAGTTCCGGGGGGCAGCGGCGCTGGTGGCTACTGCGATCATCGGCCTGGTCGTGCTGCAAGACTTCCCGATGTCGGAAGACGAGTATTCGACGGTGTACCAGGCGCAGCTTTTCGCGGAAGGCCGGCTGGCAGCAGACGTGACCGACGAGGCATTCGCGCTGAAGCAGCTCGTGCTCGACGGCAAGCTCTACAGCAAGTACGAGCCCGGCTGGCCGCTGCTGCTCGCTCCCGGCATAGCTGCGGGCATTCCGTGGCTGATTAACCCGCTGCTGGCCGCGGTTGCCCTGCTGACGATCTGCTCGATCGGCCGGCGGCTGTTCGGTAAGAGGGCCGGGGCCGGCGCGGCGGCGCTCTGCCTGGTCTCGCCCTTCTTCCTGCTCAATAGCGCCGGCTACAACTCGCATCCCGCCTCGCTGGCCACGTCGCTGCTGTTCGTGCTCTTCTACATCCGCACGGTGGAAGACGGCGGGATTGCGAACGCGCTCGCAGCCGGCGCGGCGCTCGGCACAGGCTTGCTCGTCAGGCCGTTCGACGCGTTTGTCGTATCGCTTCCCTTCGCCATCTACAGCCTGTGGCTGATGATCCGCCGTCGCGGAGGGATGCGGGTGGGTCAGGCTTCCAGCCTGACGACAGGCAAGATGCCTGTCCCACAGCCAGGCTTAATCGTGCAAATGCTGTCGATGGGCGCCGTAGTAATGGTATTTGCCGCCGCGCTCCTGGCGTACCAGTGGGTGCAGACCGGCGATGCTATGCTCAGCCCGCGAACGGTCTATCAGGATCCCGCACTGATCGGCCTTGCGGCTCCACCTGTGGACAATCCGGATATCGACTTCGATCTCGCGGCCATCTGGCGTCTGAACGTGCTCGGGTTCACACCAGTGTGGCTCGCGAGGCTCGGCTTCTGGCTCGTGCCGTTCACGACGATTTTCGCGCTGTTCGCTCTTTTCGTGAAGAAGTCGCGCTGGGAGCGGCTGCTCTGGTGCAGCATAGCGAGCGTTATCGTCGGGTACTTCTTCCATCTGGGCAGCGGCGGCGACGGCTACGGCCCGAGGTATTACTACGCCGCCCTGGGGTTCATCAGCCTCTTCGCTGCGAGGGGGAGGCAGGCTCTGTGGCTGTGGTCGTCGGGACACGCGCGATACGGCCGATGGCGCGGTGCGGTAGGGGCGATAGTGATCTTCGGGCTGGCGCTCGGGGTGCTCGTGAACGTCCCGTCGAAGATGCACGCCGCTGCGGCGGTGGTAGCGGGCCGAAGCTCGATATATCGAGCCGTCCGGGAAGCCGGCATCCGCAACGCCGTCGTATTCATCGACAGCGATATGCCCGAACACAACGCATGGTTCACGCGCAACACCCCGTCGATGGATGCAGACGTGCTGTACGCCCGCTACTTCGGCCCCGGCCGGGCCGCAAAGCTCATGTGCGGCCTCGGGCCGCGGGGGCAGTTCCCCACCCGCAAGGCCTACCGCTGCACGTTCAAGATCGGGCCCGGAGTGCCGCTGCCCGAGAGCATCAGACTCGCGCCGCTCGACTTGCCGGCATTGACGGCGGAGATCAATCCGCCCGGTGCCAGGCAGCCGCGTGCGAGAACCAATGCTGAGTTCTAAGGCAGATTCTTACGAGCAACAGCATCACGGGCACTTCGATAAGCACTCCCACGACCGTCGCGAGTGCCGCGCCGGACTTGATCCCGAACAACGTTGCGGCCGTGGCGATGGCGACCTCGACGAGTGTATGGCCGTCGTTACCGCGTGCGAGGAATGGTCGGAGCTTTCTTTGATCTTTTACGGATCTCCGGTGTCGGCAGACGTTCAGACCATAGCTAACCGGAACCTGAAACGCCAAGAGACTTCTACCAATGAAGTTCCTTCCCATCGTACCGATAGAAACCTCCTGACTTCGCCAGTTCTAAACCGTCAATAATCTGCAGCATTCCTTCCACTGATTCCTCAGGACTAAGCGGTGCATTCTTGTTTCGAGGGTGTGAACGTACCCAGCCGGGATGCAATGCTATTACGGGGATACCCTCCCCCCTGATCTGCGTCGACAAGATCAGCACAGACATATTAAGTGCCGCTTTGCTCACCCTGTAGCTGTATCCCTTGAGATACTGGTCATACTTCTGCTGGAAAGACCCTGCTTCCGAGGATATGACGGCTATCTTGGGGGACACGCCTTTTCTGAGCAATCCCCAATACATCTGTATCACCTCTTATGCATTTCTACTCTCCGAACTTCGGGAAGTCAGCCGCTGAACTTCTGCTATTCCATAGGCATTCCAAGATACTTTCCGCAGCTATTGTCAGAAATAGTGTATGAGAAACTGATCAGACGGCACATTCTCTTTCTCCATACACAAACTCAACACCACCTGTCACATCAGCCATGAGAAATCGCCCGGTGCGCCCGCCGCGCAAGGGGCGAATAGGAACCATACAAACATAACAAGAACCTCGAGCCGGGTTAACGAATCGGTTTTCATGGGCTATTGTCCTTGTCTTGTGGTGAAGTTTACTCCACTGTTGCGCCCAAGCGAAGTTGAAGCGGGCCAGTCGCTGCCGTGGCGTCAGGTCGGCCCAGGTTTTCTTCCTCTTGCCCATGCGGTTCAAGACTTCTTGTCCGGCTCGTTAGCCTTCTTGGACTCGTGCGCCTTCTTCTTTCGAATGGCCTTGATTGAGCGGCCGCCCCGGTCTTTCCACTCTTCTAGGCCATTCGCATCCCTATTAAGCGCGGCTTTCGCTGCTGGGGACGGTTTATTCCAGAACTTATCCTTGAATATTTTTTTCTTCTTCCAAGTTTGGATCGACCCGTTCTCCCAAATCACGGACCCCGCAAGCACCCGCAACACGTGATTTTCAAGCAAACAGCCAGCAGCTTGGCCACAATATACGACATGACGGAACAGCTCAATCTCACCAAGTAGGCGCTCCAGTTCCTGCGCAAGCGCCTCAATGCGTTCTCGCGCCGGTGACCGCTCGTCTTGGGCGCCCCTCAGAATCGTGATAGCGTGGTTGAATCTTTCGTCAGTTATACCGGCAATCGGGTCTATAGGGCTCTGTTCGATAGCCATGTCATTGGCTCCTTTCCGGCGGCCTTGCGGCCAAGGCGTCATCTTGTTTGCCATAACGGCGTTTAACGTAAACATGAGGCCCATCAGCGCGGGGCGGACCAGATGACCTTCCCGTTCTCGTCGTACAGGTTCAGGCTCGGCCCATCCTTGCTCTCAATCAGTATGGCACGGGGCTTGACGTTCTCGTCGCTCAGGCTCAGGCTCGGCCCGTCCTTCAACGCTAAAAGCGCGGCGCGGGCCTTGCCGTTCTCGTCGTACAGCCACAGTGCTGAGCCATCCTTGTTCCCGCCCAGGCAGGCGCGGGCCTTGACGTTCTCGTCGTACAGCCACAGTGCTGGGCCATCCTTGCCCACGCCCACCGCGGCGCGGCGCTTGCCGCTCTCGTCGGCCAGTTCCAGTGCCGGGCCGTCCTTGACCGCGCTCAGCGCCACCCGGCGCCTGCCGTTCTCGTCGGACAGGCACAGGCTGGATTTCTCCTTGTCCACCGACAGGTTGATGCTGCGCTTGCCGTTCTCGTCCCAGAGCTCGAGCCTCGGCCCGTCCTTGCCCACGCCCAGCGCGGCGCGGGTCTCGCCGTTCTCGTCGAACATGACCAGGGCCGGCCGGTCCTTGAGGACGACGAGTCCGGCGCGAACCTCGCCGTTCTCGTCCTCAAGGGCGAACTTGCGGGCGCGGACCTCCTTCAGTGCGGCCTTAGCCGGCGGCGCCGGCGCCGGCGCCGGCCCAAAGGCCCAAGCAATAAGGCCGATCCCAAGGCAAAGGGCCGCCCCGACCAGCAGACACAGGTTCCAGCGATTAGCGCGGCTCAGTTTCTTCTCCAAATTATCCAGGCGTTCTTCGATGGTCATGCGTGTTTTCCTTTCTCTCAAAAGCGCTTGTCGATTCCGGCCGAGAATCAGTCCGGGTCGGATCGGCGGCGCGGCAAGGCCCTGTTTGTGGTCATGTGTCAGCGCTAGGATAATCCCAAAGTGGGATTATCATGCTGCGACGCACCCCTGTTTGTGGTCATACGTCACCTGCCGACGGGGCGATACTTATCCCTATCATCATGCGCGAGTTTACCCCTGTAATGGTATCAATGCAAGTATTGTCTTGCTCAAGATGGGTCTCGGCCAGGCGGATAGCCCCCGGGGATTCGGCTCCCGTTCGGGCCAGTGCGGCCCGAGATAGTTCAGCGTGTCTCATGCGTATGCCTGCCGCACGGCAAGGATGGCGGCGCCGAGTGCGCCGGTCATCTGCGGGTCGGGTGCTATCGAGACGTGATAGCCCATGACCTTCTCCAGCGCGGCGTCCATGCACGGTATGAGGGCGCCCCCGCCGGTGAAGACGACGGGCGGTGTGATGTTCCTGCCGGCCAGCGCCGAGATGCGTGCGGATACCGCCGCCTGCACGCCGGCGACTATGTTCTCGCGGGGTATCCCGGCCGCGAGCAGGCCGATGATCTCGGTTTCGGCGAAGACGACGCACGTGCTGCTGATAGCGGCCGGTTCGCGGCTCTTGCGGGCCATCTCGCCCAGTTCCGCCAGGCTCACACCGAACCGCTCGGCCACCATCTCGAGGAACCGGCCCGTGCCGGCCGCACAGCGGTCGTTCATAGCGAAATCACGTACGACACCCTTCGAGGTCAATCGCAGCAGCTTGCTGTCCTGCCCGCCTATCTCGATCACCGTCATCGCCTCCGGGGCCACCTGCCGCACGCCGCAGGCATGGCAGGTGATCTCGGTGATCGTGCCGTCGGCAGCGCTCACGGTATTGCGGGCATAGCCCGTGGCGACCGTCCTGCTGATGTCCTTGCGGGCCAGGCCGGCCTCGTTCAGCAGGCGATCGAGAAGCTCCGTTGCCAGAGCGTCCTGCTCCACGCCCTGGTCGACACAGCCTTTCGCGACGACCTCGAGTGTATCGTCATCGATCAGGACGATCTTGATCGCCCTCGATCCTGCGTCAATTCCGGCAGAGATCATTTCATTCGTCCTGTTGCTGCTTCAATCAATGCTTCCATCTGTAAACATTCCCGCATTGCGCCGGACGTCGCGACGGCGCCCCGCCGCGTGCATGAATACCGATTAGACACGAGACTCGTGCGCGATGCAAGGATTTGAACCCGCCTATGGAGGGGCTTTATCCCGTGGCCGCTTCGCGGCCAGCTATTGAACCACCTGCATCGGGCCCGCAACATGCCACGGCCAGGGGGCCAACGCAATTGGCCCGGCCCTTCCGAGTCCCATCTTTTTGCTTGACTGGGAGGCTGTTTTGCGGACAATAGGCGAACTGTCGGCTGTTACACGCTGCTAATGTGAGACCGCACCGGAGGAAAGAAGATATGCATATTGTGACCAGGCGAACGGGTTCGTCCCGGCTGCTGATTGTTTTGTGCTTGAGTCTTGTCTTGGCCCTTTGCGGGTGTGGAACCAAGAAGATGACTTTACCCGGCCGTTCGGCGTCGGAGCAATTGCTGATCTCGGCGGCGGCCGACCGTGCGATTGACGGCTCGAACGTGTTCAGCATTCGCGGCAAGAAGGTTTTCTTCGACCCGTCGGCGATTGCCACGACGGACAAGGCTTATGTGACGGCCCAGTGGCGTGCGGCGCTGGCCCGGCAGGGCGCTCTCTTGCAGGCGAAGGAGGAGGCCGAACTGGCGATCGTGCCCCGTGCCGGGGCGTTGTCGATAGACCGGACAATCTGGCTCTTCGGGCTCCCCTCGATGACGCTGCCGATCCCGATGGCGGGCAACATCGAACTGCCCGAGCTTGCGCTCTTCAAGATGGTCACTCACACGGCAGTGGCGAAGTTCGCCGCGCTGGCAACCGATCTGAAGGACGGCTCCTGCGTCTTCGAGACGGGTCAGCATTTCGCGCGGGCACGCGAGCGAAGTTTCTGGTTCCTCCTGTTCGGGCCGTTCACATTCAGCGACGCCGCGAAGAATCCACAGAAACCGTTTCAGCCGGACAGTCAGCACTAAAGAAGACTGTCGATGCATGAGAAGATAGAGCAGGTGCTGGGCGAAATATCGGAAGTGCTCCGCGGCGTATCACCGGGCGCGGTCGACGTGCTGGCCGAGGCCGTGGTCGGCGCGCCTCGTGTGTTTCTGGCCGGCCTCGGGCGGTCGGGCCTGATGGCGCGAGCTTTTGCCATGCGTCTGACGCATCTGGGGCTGGTCTCACACGTGATGGGCGAGGTGACGGCCCCGGCGATCGGACAAGACGATCTGCTCGTGGCCTGTTCGGGGAGCGGCGCCACCGCGGCGGTGGTTATGGCCGCCGGGACAGCTCATGCGGCCGGGGCGAAGGTCCTCGCGGTCACCGGCGGGGCCGATACGCCGCTTGCATCAGCGGCGGACGCGGTCATAGTGCTGCCGTTCGATCCGTCACGGCGGCCGGATGACGGCCAATTCGGTGGCTGCGCATTCGAGCAGTCGCTGCTGATCTTCTTCGACGCGGTCATCTTGCGTTTGATGCAGCGCCTCGGGCAGACGCATTCCGCGATGCATGCGCGACACGCCAACCTGCCATGAATCGCTGCCCGGCTCAGCGGGCAGGGGCGTCCCGGCCTCGGCTATCGAGCAGGTCTCGCACGGTCTGGGCGATATCCTTCGGGCTGAAGGGCTTGCTCAACAGGTTCACGTCCTCGTCTACGATGCCGTGATGGACGATCGTGTTCTCGGTGTATCCCGAGATGTACAGGACAGCAATATCCGGCCGCTCGGCGACAAGGCGTGCGGCAAGCTGCGGCCCGCTTACGTCGGGCATTACCACGTCCGTGATAAGCAGATCGATAGGCCCGTCGAATCTCCCGCACAAGGCAATCGCCTCCTCGGCGCCATCCGCTTCGATGATGGTGTAGCCGCAGTCCCTCAGGACGCGGACGACCAGCCTCCTGACGGCATGTTCGTCTTCTGCCACCACAATAGTTTCGTCACCCGCTGCAAGCCCGTATTCAGCAAATTCCTCCCTTACCGCTTCTTTCGGCGGGTCCTTCCGGGGAAGGTAGACAGTGAACGCGGCTCCCTTGCCGGGTTCGCTGGCGGCAGAGATGACACCGCCGCTCTGCATGACGAACCCGTATACCATTGGAAGTCCCAGGCCGGTGCCCTTGCCGACGGGTTTAGTTGTGAAGAACGGATCGTAGATGTGCTCCAGGGTCTCTTCATCCATTCCGACGCCGGTATCGCTTATCGAGAACGTCACGTAGTGCCCGGTTGCGGCACCCGGTAGATGCTGCACGTCCGCTTCGTTTAACTCCACGTTCGCCGTTGCGATGGTCAGCCGGCCGCCCTGTGGCATTGCGTCGCGGGCGTTCACAGCCATGTTTATGATCGCCTGTTCCACCTGAACAGTATCCACTTCCACCCAGCCCAGGTCCCCTGCCGGGCTTATCGTCAGCCTGATATCCTCACCGATCATGTGCGCCAGAGTATCTGCCATTTTCGCGATAACACGATTAAGGTTCACGCTCTGCGGCCGCAGCATCTGCTTGCGGCTGAATGACAGCAGCCCGTCCACCATCGACTCCGACCGCTCCGCCGCACGGCTTATCTCCAGCGCCAGCTTGCCCGTCGGACTCTCTTCCCCGAGCTCCCGCAGAATCAGCTCGCAATATCCCTTCACGCCCGTCAGTTGATTGTTGAAGTCGTGCGCGATACCCCCCGCCAACCGTCCCATCGCCTCCATCTTAACCGCTTGCTGTAACTGCGCCTCCAGCATCTTCCGACCGCTCACGTCCCGCGCGATGAGCGTGACGAACTCCCCTTCACCGCTCTGCCACCGCGCTCCCGACACCTCGATCGGCACCTCGCTCCCGTCACGATGCAAACCCGCCAGCTCCACCGGCTCTCCTGCCGCCTCATCCTCTCCCGTTCCCAGCAAGCCATCCATCATCTTCTGGTAATTCTCAGCGAAATCGTGCGGGATCAGCATCGATACCGGCTTCCCTGTCGCTTCCTCGGGCGAATAGCCGAAAATGCTCCTCGCTCCCTCGTTCCAGAATGTGATGTTGAGGTCCCTGTCAACCGTGATGATGGCGTCGGTGGCTGTCTCGACGACCGACCTGAACCGGCTTTCGCTGTTTTCGAGGGCTTCCGTCGCGCGGGCGTTCCTCAGGGCGAGGGCGGCGAACTCGCCGAAGGCCGTGGCCATTCGCGCGTCGCCGTCGGTGAAGCCGCCGGGCTTGTTGGCCAGGCCGAGCAAGCCGACAACGTCTCCATCGATCACGAGTGGCGCAAACAGCACGTTATCCAGCCGGACGTGCCCTTCGGGCATCAGCTCAGCCCAGTCGGTATTCTTGAAGTCATTGTGAAAAGCCGCCACCCCCTTCCTGTACACCATCTCGCGCATGCCGCGGATCGGCATCGGCAGGTTCGGATCAACAGTGCACTCGCGCCCGCCGGAATCGAGGAACAGGGTCTCGATCTCGTCGCCGTCTTTTGAGAGCAGGGCGACATACCCGGCCGTTGCGCCGCTGAGCGTCTTGCAGGAGCCGAGTACCTCCCGGGCAGCCACCTCGAAGGAGCGGGTCATGATTACGGCCCTGGAGCCGTCCAGGAGAGCGGCCGTCTCCGCCGCGCGGTTGCGGGCCTCTTCGAGGGCCTCCTCGCGGGCCTTTTCGGCCTGCCGGTGCTGTTCTTCAAGTTCGAGGTTATGCAGTGCAAGAGCCACGTCGTTGGCCACTTCTGACACCAGGTCCTGTTCTTCCGGAGAATCAGCCAGCTCTGCCGGGACGGACACGCCGAACATCCCGTAGACTTCCCCGGCGTACTCCAGCCGTACGACAAGCGGCACACAGTTGGCATGGACGCACACAATTGGGCAACCAGCACAGACTTCCGGCGCGGGCCTGATCGCACGCGTACGTGCCTCCGCAATCACGTCCTCCCAGCAATTCGGGCGTTCACCTCGCATCAGCCGCTCGCGAAGCGGCTCGAAGCTCTCGCCTACCCCCGCTTCTGCCGTGTGAAGTGTCCCGTCCGCAGCACTTCCCTCAGCTATCCAGGCGTGATGATAGCCTCGGGCTTCCACAAGGCAACCGCACACGCCCTGAACCAGCCGCGCGCGATCTTTTTCACGCGTGATAAGCTGGTTCACGTTCCTGATGCCCCGCAGCACGGCATTGAGGTGCCTGATGCGGTCCTCGTCAGCCTTGCGGGCGGTGATGTCCAGGAACAGATTGGCGAACTGTCCTTCCCTCGGGCAGTAGGCTATCACCTCGTAATGCTTGCCGAGTTCCTCGACGAAATGCTCGAACTGTGTCGCTTCACCGGTCAGGGCCACCTTGCCACAGGTTTCTATCCAGTACGAGTCGATGCCGGGCAGCACTTCGAGGACCGTCCTGCCGATGACGCCGTCTCTTTTCAGCCCGGTGAGGCGTTCAAACGCGGGGTTCGCCTCGAGGAAGCGATAGTCGCAGGGCTTCCCCGCATCGTCGCAGATGATCTGGTTCAAGGAGAATCCTTCGCCGATCTCATCGAAGAGCGTCCGGTAGCGCTCCTCGCTCTTCTCGAGGGCCCGTTCGGCCTCGTACTGCCTGGTGACGTCGCGAAAGACCAGCACGACGCCGACGATGTTCCCGTTCGCCATCTTGATCGGCGCCGCACTGTCCGCGATCAGGTATTCCCTCCCGTCACGCGAGATCAGCATTGTATCGTTGGCAAGGCCGACTATGCTGCCATCGCGCAAGACGTGCTCGACGGGGTTCTCGGCTGGTTCGCGCGTGTGGGCGTTGACAATCTTGAATACTTGGACCAGCAGCCGCCCGATCGCCTCCTCTCCCCAGCCGGTCAGTTCCCTGGCGGCATCGTTCATGAACGAAACCCGCCCGTGCCTGTCCGTCGCAATCAGCGCGTCGCCGATGCTACGCATTGTGGTCGACAGCCATATCTCATTCTCGCGAAGGGCCTCGACCG
>JAUWKK010000381.1 GCA_030614245.1 Planctomycetota bacterium
ATCTGTGGTTGCCTTTCTTTGAGCGACCGTGCCCGAGAGCAGTGAACAGTAAGCAGTGAACGATCATAATACTGATGACTGACCACTGCTCACTGGCTACTGAACACTGGACTAGCGTTCATCTGTGGTTGCCTTTCTTGACGTGCCGGGGGGCGCCGATGCTTCCCGACCCGCCTGCCTGCGGCACGGCCTGAGGAATACCGGTGGACGATCTCGAGCTCAAGCTGCTCGCCCGCCTGCAGGAAGGTTTTCCCGTTGTGAGCCGTCCCTTCGCCGAGATCGGCGATGAGCTCGGCGTCGGCGAATCCGAAGTGCTTGCAAGCGTGCGGCAGTTGAAGTCCGAGGGTGCAATCCGCCGGCTCGGGCCGATCATAGATATCCGCCGCGCCGGCGGGGCTACGGCACTGGCGGCCGTAAACGTCCCTCCCGAGCGACTGGACGAAGTCGGCCGGCGCGTCAGCGAATGCGACGCCGTCTCACACAACTATCATCGCGAGGCCAGGAACGCCACGCTGCCGTTCAACCTGTGGTTCACCGTCTCGGCATCCTCACCCGATGAACTCGCCGCGCGCATCAGCGAAATATCCGGCAGCATCGGCCTGCCCATCCAGCAATTGCCAATGTTGCGCCGGTTCAAGATCGGCGTCCGGTTCGATCTCGGCCCCGCCACGGCGGGCAGGCATGAGCCGGCAGCCCAGACGAATACCCCCAGCCCGCAGCCGCAGAAGCTCACCCAAATCGACCGCAAAGTCCTCATCCGCCTCCAGGACGGTCTCCCCATCACACAGACGCCTTACGCCACAGCCTCTGCCGAGCTGGGCATGACAGAATCCGATCTGCTCGAGCGGCTCAGTGCTCTCCTCCGTTGCGGCGTCATTCGCAGGATCGGCGCATCGCTCGCCCCTCGCAAGCTCGGCATCACCGCAAATGCAATGGCCGTCTGGGCAATCGACGAAGATCGGATCGACGAGATTGGCCGCCGCGTCGCCGCCTTCAACGAAGTAACGCACTGCTATTCCCGCCCGCCGCTCCCCGACTGGCCGCGGAACCTATACGCAATGATCCACGGGCGTTCCGAACGAGAATGCGAGGCCGTTGTTGCTCGCATCCAGGCTGCTCTTGATCTCCCGCCTCCCATCCTCGCATACAGCCGCCGAGAGTTCAAGAAAACCTGGTCCCGCCTCTTCGAGTAGCGGCCGTTGTTGATTTGCGGTTCCATCGTAGTGGTTCCATTCCTGCCCGCCCGGGGCTTGCACCACTTCCACCTCGAAGGTATAATGCCCGCCAGCTACTGGACACTGACCACCGAATAGCGGCTGCTTGTGCAGAGGGCCATGCGATGCAAATATCATGGTTGGGCCATTCGTGCTTCCTGTTGAGCTCCGACGGGGGCACGCGTATCATCACCGATCCATACGATGTGCGGGCGTACGCCAGTCAGCTCCTGTACAGGCCCCTCGACATCCCGGCCGACGCCGTAACGATCAGCCACACCAGCCACGGCGATCACAATTATGCCGACGGCATCCGCGACAGACGGCTGATAAAGACCAAACTCAAGGAAACCGTCTTCGAGGACGTCAAGATATACGGCGTCGCATCGTATCACGACCGCAGCCACGGCAGCGACCGAGGCGACAACACGATATTCATCTTCGAGATCGATGGCCTGATCGTCGCGCATCTCGGCGACTTGGGCCACGTCCTGAACGAAGTCCAGATGAGAGCCATCAGGTCACCTATCGACGTCCTGCTGTGCCCCATCGGCGGGAACTACACGATCGACACCAATGAAGCCGACGAAGTCATCAAGAAGCTCAAGCCCAAAATCGTCATCCCGATGCACTACCGTACTGCGCACTGCAAGTTCCCGATCGACAACGTTGATGCGTTCATCGTCGGAAAGGAAAACGTGAAGAAGCTCCCGTGGTATGCCACGATTGACAAGGCGACGCTGCCCGAGCAGACCGAGGTTTGGGTGATGGATTATCGCAAATGAGCCGCCGGCTCCACAACAAGGACAATAAATGCCTCATCAGATTGCACTTATCACCGGTGATGGCGTCGGGCCCGAACTGGCCGCCGTCACCCGGGACTGCATCGACGCCACCGGCGTTGACATCAACTGGATCGTACAGGAAGCAGGCTCGGACGTCTTCGAACGCACCGGAACACCTATGCCGCAGGAAGTTTTCGACTGCATCCGCGAGACGAAAGTCGCCATCAAGGCGCCCGTCACCACGCCCGTGGGCAAGGGCTTCAGAAGCGTCAACGTCGCACTGCGCCAGGAGCTCGACCTCTACGCGTGCCTCAGACCGTGCAAGACATACCCAGGCGTCAAGAGCGCATTCGGTGAAATCGATCTCGTGATCGTCCGCGAGAACACCGAGGACCTCTACGCCGGGATCGAGTTCCAGCGCGGCACCGATGAATGCCGGCAGATCATCGATGCCATCGACAGGCTCAGCGGGCGGAAGATATCCGACGACTCCGGCATCAGCATCAAGCCCATCTCGGATACCGGGAGCGCGCGAATCGTCAGGTTTGCTTTCGATTACGCGAAGAAGCTGAGCCGCCGCAAGGTGACGGCCGTCCACAAGGCCAACATCATGAAGTTCAGCGACGGCTTGTTCCTCGAGGTCTCGCGCAAAGTGGCGCAGGAATACGGCGTGGAGGTCATCAACAGGCCCGACGGCCAGGTCTGGTATGAGGGCGGCGAGATCGTATTCGAGGACCGCATCGTCGATAATATGTGCATGCAGCTCGTCCAGAAGCCCGAGCTCTACGACGTGCTCGTGCTTCCGAATCTCTACGGCGACATAATCAGCGATTTGTGTGCCGGGCTCGCCGGCGGCCTCGGCGTCGCACCCGGTGGGAACATAGGCGACGAAATCGCCGTCTTCGAGGCCACGCACGGCTCCGCTCCCAAATACAAG
>JAUWKK010000216.1 GCA_030614245.1 Planctomycetota bacterium
GATCCTTCTTCATGCCGAGCAGCAGCTTCAGCGTCGTGGTCTTGTCGATGGTGTAGTCGCCGATTCGGTAGTTGAAGAGTGTGAACGGCCCAGACGTCAGCCATATCTCTATCGCCGCGGCGGCCAATACGAGCAGTTCAGCAGGCGTAGCCATCAGCCCACCCCCTTATCCGGGCCGGCCGGGGGACGCGCTGATCGTCCCGCGCTCCCCCGCCTCGGCCCCGGCTTTTCTCGCGGTGCCGGCAAACCCGACCGTTCCAATGTAGTCCGCAAGCGTTTCAGGGTGAGAAGGATCTCCAGCAGCAGCATGTCCGTCGGTGACTCAATCGAGATGTGGGTTCCATCCTCAGCCTTTATGCGCTCGGGTAGCTCGAAGTGCAGGTCGGCTCCGCCTGGCATCGTTCGTCTCCTTCTTTTTTCCTACGACTTGACGACGTACTTGTCGTCGATCGCGGCCGCGCCGCCGAAGTAGCGCACCTTCACCGAGAACACGATGTCCCGGAGGTGCTTCTCCTCCTCCAGCGTCGCCCTCAGCACCTGCAGCGGCCAGACCTCCTGCCACACGAACTGCTTCTTGAAGTCGCCCAGATACCAGTCCGTGAGCGAGATCCGATCGAGCAGCGGCGAGCTGATGACCTGGTACGAATACGGCCTGTTCCAGATGGCCGTCTCGATGCCGGTCGTCGGACCGGAGCGCACCTCCGTAGCGGACATAATGCGGTTCGCTATCGGATACAGCGCGCTCGGCACGAGGATGATCTTCGGCATGACGACGATCGGGTCGTTCTGCTCGTCAGACATAGCCGAGAAGAGCGCCGTCACGTTGGCGACGTCCGTCCAGTCCACGAGTGCGTTGCCGGCGATCTGGTTGATGGACGGACTCGTCGCCGTACCGGCGACGCGATAAAGCGCCTCGCCGACTCCGAGCGGCGCGAAGATAAACTGTCCTGCCGGCGCGAAGCGGTCGGTGACGCAGCTGAGCATCACTATCTCCCGCTCCAGTCGGCACTTCTCGCCCAAGTCCATCGCCTTCTTGAGGAGCTGCCCCGTTCTGTCGAAGAAGATCGCCTCTTCCGTCAGGTTGAGCAGCCGTCCTTTCTTCAACGCCTCGGACGTGGCGTACTTGCCCATGAAGCCAGATTCCTTGTAAGACTGGCCCTCCGGGACCTCAAGCGGCTGTTCCAGGGCGGTAAAGCCCGCGTATCGTTCGATCTGCAGCTTGCTTGGCATGCGGTCGAGCAGCAGGTCGCCGATGTATCCGGGCAGCTCGTAGCCCTCGATGATCTTGGACGCAAGCAGCACGCCCGCGATACTTGTGAAGGCCGCCGCCATCAGGGCGCTGCCCTCGGACTCCATTACCCGCCCAATCAGCTGATCGCCCTGGGAGAACATCCTCCCGTGCGCACCGGCGAGCATGTTGGCCGGGCCGACGAAGGCCTCCCACAGCTCCCTGATCGAAATATCTTCGGGAGCGACTTGGCGCTTGCCGTCCTTGTCCGGCGTGAGAAGCTCGACGAGCTTCCGCCGGGTGGCATCGACGCCATGACTCTCCACGAGGGTCTTGAGTCTCTGTCCCTGCACTGATCTTCTCCCAATGCGGCCGGAGTTGCCCGGCCGGCCATTCAGTCATTTGCATTATGCTCCTGTCGTTGTCGGTGCCGCCGTTGTAGTAGTAGTAGTCGTAGTTGAAGTAGTCGTCGATGTCGTCCAGCAGCACTTCCTCGACAGGTCAGTTACCGGCGAGAAGATCTCGATCTGCCGCTCGCAGTCGGCGAGGGGAACGCGATAAGCCAGCGTCGCTATCGCCTCATGCTTCGACGCGGTCAGCTCGACGACCTGATCCAGCAAGCCGGTCGCGCCGTCCCATGCAGCGGTGTACATATCGCCGAGCTCGGCAGTCGCATCCGCTTCCACTGGGAAGCCGAATACTCCGCAGGTCGAGATATATATCTCGCCCCGCACGGCCGGTTCTGTTGCGAGACTCGTCTGGTTGGCCACGCCGATGAACCGCTTCGCGAAATACTGCTGCGTTGTGCCGACGGTGCCCTGCCACGGCACGGACGATGCGGGCCACGCCTGCCGCAATACGTCCTCCTGCCAGCAGAGATCGCCTATCTCAATCAGCGCCGTGCCGACGGCGTAATGCCTCGGCTTGTCGTACTCGATATGGTGTCTGTATTGGTTAGCCACCTTGCTTCTCCCTTATACGCCGAACGCACCGGTGCTCTCGGAGCGTCTAACCGCTCTTACCTTCGGCGTCAGCTTGTGAGAGCTTCTTTCAGCTCTTCGCCTTTCATTTCTTCGTTGCTGCCCTGGCGCTCTTGCGAGACGGGCGTTCTGCCCCCCGCCTTCTCTATGAGCGTCCTGCGGTCCTCAATGGCAGCCTTGAGCTCGTCGCCTTCGAGCGCCTCAATCGTCTTGCGCCACCCGTCGGAAACGGCATAGTCAGGCAACTTCGCCTCAGCGAGTGCAGCCTCGACCGCGACCTTCCGTTCGCCGGCCTTCTTTTCGGTCTCTAGCTCGTCGGTGCGCGTCTCGGCTTTCGTCAGCTTCTCCTTCAAGGCCTTACCCTCGGCCTCAAGGGAAACCAGCTTCGCCTCTGTTTCGCTGCCTGCCTTCAACTCGTCCTCGACCTCCTGCCGGAACTCTTCGAGGAGGCCCGCGTGTTGATCCTTTAGGTCAGCGAGTCCGTTTATGTCCATATCGCCCTTTCCTCCTTCCTCGGATTCGAATATCCCACGGGTCGTGCCTCCTTCGGTCACTGCGTCAACGCTATTTAGTTCTGCGATTCGGTTCACCAGCTCGCGTCCGTCCCTCCTCGTTACAAGTCCTCGCGCATCGATTGACATCCTTATCGCTTCCGGCAGTTTCTCCGCCGTTTCAAGCAGCCATTCTTCGCCCGGCCGAACCTTCAGGTCGGCCACGACCTTGCCCCCGCTTTGATCCGCCCGCGCATTCACCCAGATGCCGAGCACTTCACGAATCGACCGGTCGTTCTTCTCGCCGTGATCGGCGAAGGCATGCTTGCCGTCGAGCAGCTCCGCAATATCGGTGAGGGCGCGGTCCGTATAGGAGCGATTGTTGCGGCTCTGCCTATTCAGTATTCTTACGCCCCGGATTACCCCGGACTCCTTATCCACCTTGAGCTCGTTGCCTACGCCGATGAATTCCTGGATACGCACGCCCGTGCTCGTCACGCTGCCGTATCGCTTCTGCCTATGTGATTTGCCCATACCCTCGCTCACCTCCCCCATCCTGGAGTTCGCTATCCTTACCGCGCGTCCCTCGCATACCTTCTGCGATCCGCCTTCGCGCAAACAACTCGCCAACACGGAGTTCGCTATCGTGGCCCAGCGTTTCTTTTTCGCGGCAGAGTCCGCCGCTTTGGTATGTTTCGTCGCGTCCGACGCCGACCAAGGCACGTCATGCCCCCTTAATGCCCACGCCCCAGCAGTCTATTTCATTTTTCCATGTCTGAATTTCCGTCAGCCCAGCGTCTCTGAATAGTACGAGCATCCCGTCGGGAAGGAACCTCCAGCAGTCCTGGGGGAACCTATGCTCCCTCATCATATAGGGTGCGCCGACGATCAGCAGTCCGCCCGGCTTGAGCACGCGCACCATCTCGACGATCAGCCTCGCCGGATACTCCACGTGCTCAATGCAGTTGCCGGAGATCACCGCGTCGAAGCATCCGTCCAGGAACTCCAACTTGTATGGTCCGGGCTGTACGATATCCACGTTCGGACCCGAAGCCAGATCGCTTCCCGTATATTTCCACGTCGGCTCCATAAGCATTCGATAGGTCGGCTGCTTGCCCTTCTGCACGTCCATGCTGCCGACGTCGAGCACGTGCAGATTCGGCTTGCCGGCCAACCTCTCGGCCATGACCTGCTTCATTACTTTATAGGATTCCGCGTGCACCCTATCGGCCTTTCCCTTTTCCGCGCCCGCCTCCACGGCCGCCGCCTGGGCCTCCCTTACTACAGCCGCCCTGGTTCCTGCCAGCACGCCCTCCACTAGGCATGCCTTTTCCACCTCCACGTCCATCTTTCGGTTGCGTCGCCATCTTTCCGTCTCCTTTCTATTTCTTCTTGGGTGTTGGACTGCCCAGCTTCTGCGCCGCGTCCTCGATTGCGTTGCCGAAAATCACGGCCATTGCGACGAGGACGATGCCGCCTATCGCAACACAGCGCACGGCAATCGGCGCGCTAATTGTCGTTATTCCGAGCATAAAACTCGTAAATAATGCGACGCCGGTCTTGTTGCTGCCCCACACCTTCACTAACGCCTTCGGTAAAGCGTGCATTACGAACCCTCCTCTGCCTGTATCATGTAACCGCGCGGCCCGATCCGTATCCTGCTCATCGGTATGCTCCCGCCCTCCTCAAACTCGACGATTGGCTCTTCGCCCAGTTCCGGATCGGCGACGACGTGGGCCACTCCCGTCGCGAAAAACCCCATCAGTCGTGTCCTGTGTTCTCCCGGCGGCAGCCACGCCTGATACTTCGTTTCGATTTCGTTGCTGGCCATCGCTGCGTCAAGTAGCCATAGCCGGGCACCCTTTACCTCGTTCGCCGCCTCCAGCAGCGCGACACTGAGCGCCATGTACGGCCGCAGGATCTTCACCTCCTGAAAGATGGCCGACTTCTGCACCACCTTGATAGCCTCGAACGTCGCGTTTACGTCTACGGATTCCGCACAGGCCATTATCAACCCTATTTCCTTCGGCAGGTTGCGGACAAAGTTTATACCCTCCATCCGGTGGTACAGCTTATTGACGGTCTTGCGGAACGCTTCATATTCGGCCTGCCGGGCGTCTAACTTGCCCAGCATGGCCCTTATGTCGCGCACGAGCTGCCCTATCACGCGCCGGTGGCGCGGGTTGCGTCGCAGCAGCAGCCGCTTGAGCGTCGCGATTGTCCCGCAGATGTCGCTGTGGGCGGTTACTTCCATCCCTGCGCCCTCAAGTGTGTTACCTGCTTCTCGAAATAGTTCGGCAGCCCGTTCTTGGCTGGCCGGCATGGCGCCTCGTCCAACCGCGAGCCACATTCGGCGCAGGCAATTACGCCCGACATGGAGACGACCCGTATCAGGTCACCCTCGTTGGCCGCCAACAGCTCGTGCCATCTGCCGTTCGGATCCTTGATGTACGCCTTGCACCCACCGTGCGGGCAGCAGGCGGCGAGCATCACTCCATCATCGTCCTGCGGGGAGGCCGCTGGCCCGCCTGTGGCGACTGGCAGCCGAGGAGCCGGGCGCCGCGCCACGAATTTAGCCTCCCCGTCAGGACGACTTGGTCGTTCAACTTCGAACACCGGA
>JAUWKK010000019.1 GCA_030614245.1 Planctomycetota bacterium
ACGACATCGGCGCTGCTGCTGTAGACGGCGGATACCTTGAGTTTCTTGCGGCCAACTGATTGCATGTATAGTCGCCTCGGCGGTGGCTTCCGGCGGCCCCTCAACTCCCACAGGATAACACCCAACGGGGAATGTGATCGACAAACACGCCGGGCATTCTCACGTCAGCCGAGGCCGGCTTGGTCCGCAACTCAACGGACGGCGCAAGCTAAGGCTGTTTGTTGGTTCTTGATAAACCGCGTCAAGATGCCAGGTCGGCACTTGTCGATCATTTACCCGCTTTCGTCGGCGGAGCAGGTATAGTCACGAATTCGAGTTTCGATTTGCCGTCTTTCTCAAAGAGCAAGATGAGCCGCCCGTCGGGAAGGACGTTCACATCGCTGTATCCAGAGCCGTCCATATAGACCAATTGCTTCCAGGGCCACGTCTTGCCGTCGTCGTAGCTGCCGCGAAGCGTCATACGATAGCGACCCTGATCGGTTCCAGGCCCTGAGTAGATGATCAGACCCGGCTTGCCGTCTTTGGGCCAGGAGTACCGCACCATCGCGCCTTGGCAATGCGGATCCGGCACATCTTTCGTGAACCAGATTTTCGTTGTGTCCTTTGTGCCGCCGTCCGGCAATATCGTCAGTCCGCGCTGTTTTTCGCCGGTACGGCAGTTCATCAGGAGAGAACCGTTACACAGTTCCACCCCAGTCGCTTCGACCAAGTGCGTTTTGGACTCGGACCAACAAGTTCCGCCAGCCTTCCAGGTTTTGCCATGGTCGTCGCTATAGACGACGCCCGGCGTTAGCCGCGCATTGTCCCAACCAATCGAAAACGGCATAACCATGCGGCCGGCATATTTGCCGCGCTGCATCACAAAACCGCCAGCCGCAGGACCGCCACCAAACCGCCAGCTTTTTCGTTGGCTTCGGATGGCTTTGGTGTAATCTTTCGGTTTACTCCAGGTCTTGCCGTCGTCATCGCTATAGGTGATGAAGTTCCACGCAAGGTTCGGATCCCAATTCTTGGGTAAGTCCAAGTGGCACTTATTCATGAAGACCCAAATTCGGCCCGTTTTCGGATCAACCACGGGACTGGGATTGTTCACCGATTGAGGACCCGCGTCCATGAGGACGATTTCCGGCCCCCAGGTCTTGCCGTTGTCTTCACTGCGGCGTAGAACAGCGTCATTATCACCGACGTCCCTTCGACTAAGCCGTCGTGCTTCGGCAAAGGCGAGGATCGTGCCTTTTGTCGTGACGGCCAGCGCCGGAATGCGATACGACGCCGCTTTGCCATACTCATGAGAAGGCTTCGTGCCGGTAAAAAGCGGATACGATGGGAAGAGCACCTTGTATTCCTTCTTGACCGGGTCGGCGAACTTGTCGGCGGTGATTGTGACCGACTTGAAGCGCATCGTTCCAAGCCCGGCATAGAACCCGAACTGCATCGGCTCTTTCGATGAGAGTTCCCGCTCAGCAAGCTTCTTTCCATCCAAATAGAAAGACACGACATCTCCGGCCCGCTTTATTCTAAGGGTGAATAATCTGCCCCCCTGGAAAAACTTGGACACAGGCCCGAGAATCTCAGGTTTAAATCCGTATGGCATTCTGCTATGGTCAATTTCGAGCTGGCCTCTCCCGCTGTTTATGCGTAGGTAGCCACAATCTTGAACCGCCACCGCCGCATCACGATGGTTGTGGCTGAACGAGTCGAACGAAAGAGCTGCATTGAGTTCACAGTCGCCGAGAGCTGCTTTCTTCGCCCATAAAATGACACCGCGACCACCATAGACGAACTTGTCGGCATCGGAACCTATCCGTGGCTTGCCCTGCCATCCGACATTTTCACTTACCAACTTGCCCGCAGTGACAATTTTCATATCTTCAGCGTTTGCGATTGTTGACATACCGAGCAAGACGATGGCCGTCAGGAGTGATGAAGTTGTAATGGTTCGCTTCATTGTTCTGCCCTCCTTCTTAGTTGATTCGCCATACGGCTTCCTTTGACCACAGGCCTATTTGAACTGCGCCGGAAGATAGAGGTCGTCTTTCCAGACCGGATCGTCTTTCTTGAACTTCTTCAAGTCGGCTTGCGGCGTCCAGACGTTCATTCGCGTGTTGCCGCGATGCGTTCGCGCGAAGAACGGAATCGCCGTCACGTCTTTGCCGGCGTTGTCCTGAGCGGTAATCGCAATCACTTTCAGCTCCGGAATGATTGGCTTCTCTTTCGTCGAGAACTTCTGATCTTTCGCTAATGTAATGCTGAACGGATTGCGACCGTCGCGTTCCTCGAAACAATAGACCAGCGGACCACGCATAATCGCAACGCGTCCAGCGTCGTATTTGATGTTCGGATTCGCGGCCATGCGCACGACCGGCATCGCGGCGTCAAGCCCGATTTCGCCCGATTTCTTCGTCACATTAAAGACCGCGTAGCCTTTGTCGTACTTCGGCGACTGCTTCTTGCCGTCAAGTGTCCACGTCATTTTCTGTGCCCAGGCCGGCTTGCGAACGCGTATAGTCAACGGCTTCGCCGCGTCGGCTTTGTAACTGATCGCAACCTTGCCGTCGTAAGGATATCCAGTTGTTTGCGTCATCAAGACGTTTTGGCCCTGGACTTTCAGCTTCGTCTCGCTTTGAGCAAACAGATTGACGTAAATGTCGTTTGTCTTGTCGTTGGCCGAATAGAGATACGTCTGAACGAGCGGCAAGAAGCGGATCGAGTTCGAAGGACAGCACGCGCAGCCGTGCCAGGTGAAACGTTTGATTGTACCGCGCGTGTCCTCAAGCGGATTGACATAGAGATACTCTTTCCCGTTCGCGGAAATACCTGAAAGCACCGCATTGTAGAGCGCCTTTTCAAGGACGTTCATGTACTTTGCATCGCCGGTGGCAAGGAACATGCGATAGTTCCACAAGCACATCGCAATCGAACTGCACGTTTCCGAATATGAGTTGTTGTGCAGGTCGTAAGGTTTTGCGGCGAATCCTTCTTTTACCCATCCATTCCAACGAATGCCGCAGCCGCCGGTGATGTACATCTTGCGCTGTGTCGCGTCGAACCATTTCTTCTCGATAATGTCCATAAGACTGTTGTCGCCGGTGAGCTGCGCGACGTCGACTGTGCCCGCAAAGAGATACATCGAATGAACCATGTGCTCCAAGACGTCGTCGTTCTGGAATTCGATCCGTTCGGGACCCGCAGCCCGTTCGGGACGCTCTTTCAGGCCCATTCGCTTTCTGGTATCAATGCGGCTTTTCTTATCCCTGGCACTTAGAGGTCGAGAGTACCTCTTTTTTCTCTTGTGAGCTTGAACCATGTAATCCGCGAGCTTCAAATAGTCCCTGTTGCCGGTGACCCGATACAAACGTACCAGAGCGAGTTCTGGTTCACTATGTTGAGGGAAGAAATCGAGTTTACCGTCTTCCAGTCCCAGGTTCTTCACCAATCCGTCAGCCACGCGGATCGCGACGTTAAGCGCTTTTTTGTCGCCGGTCACCTCGTAGTGATCGCAGCACATTTCGAGGAGGTGTCCGATACTGTAGAGAACGGCGTTCGATTCCAAAGCCCCTTGAAGTGTTTCGGTCTTTTCGGGCTCGAACGCGTGAATGAACGGGAAGAAATATCCATCTTCGCCCGCTTTGCGCTGTGCTTCGTCGATCAGGTCGACGATCCTGTCGATCTCTTTTTGCAGATGTTTTTTGGAAGCAGGATCAGGATTGTTGCGTTGGATGTGCAAAATTCCTTGAAGCACTTTGTACGTGTCGGAATCGCGACATGGATGCCCAGGTCTGTGTGCTTCCGGCGCAACGAAGTTGGGATCGGCCGCTTTCTTGATTGCGTCGCGGAAAAGATCGATCGCGTGGGCTTTCTCCAGCTCGGCAATGCAATGGTCCGCGGAGACGTTCCGGTGCGTTTCCAGTCGCGGCTTCCAGAAGTTGTCGGTCATTTTCACCGATTCCATCGGCGTTTCGACCAGCATGTAGTCTCGCTTCATCCGAGGGCGGGTATTTTGCGCCGAAAGAATCGACATGTTACAGACAAGTAACGCCAGCAAAACACTGGCCAGAGCAAACGTTCTCATAGAAAAACTCCAAGTAGGAAAAAAAGGGTGGAAATTCGGGTGGCCGGGACAACACGTCCCAGCACTTTCTCCTCATTAGAATAAGTCGGCATTTCCCATATAACTATTGCCCAAGGACGTCCAGGGGCGTCAGACTTCAATATACCTTCATCCCGGCGGGTTGCAAACAACTTCCTGCGCGGATTGTAAGACAATGTACAAAGCCAGATTCGGCGCCTACTCATACCGCTCCTATGTCACTCATCACTTCGCCTTTTTCGCAGGTGGTTCCGCCGGTGGGGCAGGAAGAACGGTGAAGCCGAGCTTGCTCTTGCCGGCTTGCTTCGGTATCACTGTCATGACGCGGCGCAGTTGCCACCTGGACTGCATGCTTCGGTTGAGATTCTGATGTTTGGGAGCAACGGACGTCCGGTTTGCAGCCCCGTAAGGGGCGAAGTAGAACAGCCCACGGCCACGCCGTGGGTAAGGTTAACAAGCGAGGTCCCAGCCCCACGGGGGTGGAGTAAGATATTACCCGCCGAATCGGCACTCGCAGCTCGCGAGGGCGTTAATGCAACGCCATCTCGCGGTCGATTATGTCGTTGTAGTACTGCAAGCGCCGCTTGTTGTCTGCGATGCTGCCGATAAACGCGCGCGCGAGGTCGCGGTATATCAGGTCGACGGGCAGTTCCTTCACCGTCAGGCCGTTCTTCCAGGCCTGGATCCACAATTGCAGCGGCATTCCATAGCCCGGTTCGTTGAGCGCCAGCAGCTTGAGAGCTTCTGTGCGGTAGGCCTTGTATCCGCAGAATGCGTCCGTGATGCCGTATCCGGTTATTTCGTTGATGCGTTGAGTTATTGCGCGGTTGATGCTCCTGCGCTCGGGCGGCACCGGTTCGCCGCAGGCGAGGCTCTCGGGCAGGTATCGCGAGCCTGAAACGATGTCGATGTACTGCGCTTCGTTGACGAAATCGAGTATGTGCCGAGGATCGTGCTGGAGATCGCAATCGATCGTGACGACGACATCGAAGCCGTGCGAGGCGGCGTAGTCGAAACATTCGGCGATTGTCTTGCCGTAGCCGAGGTTTCTTTGATGGTGCAAGAGCCTGAGCCTTGGGATACTGCGGAGGATCTCGCTCGTGCCGTCGGTCGAGCCATCGTCAACGGCCAGCACGTGATCGCTGTATCGCATCGCCTGTTCGATCACGTGGCGGGCGTAGCTGCTTTCGTTGTAGACAGGCATGGCGACAAGAAACGTCATCGTGTTTCCCGAATGTTGAGGTCTCAGTGTTGTGTCAGAAGCAGGAGTGTGGCGAGCCCGAGGTAGATGAACAGCCCGAGGCTGTCGTTGATGGTCGTCAGCAACGGCCCGGATGCGAGTGCGGGGTCGATTCCGATCTTCCGCAGCGTCAGCGGCAGCAGCGCCCCCAGCATCGCGGCGGTCAACATCGCCGTGAACATCGAGACGCCGACAACCGCTCCGAACTTCAAATCAACCATCCGCGGATCGTCTATCCAGGCGCAGGCCACAACGTAAGCCGCAATGCCCACGAGCAGTCCGCATGCAATAGCGACGAACAGAGCCGAGCCGATCTCTTTGAACATGTGCCGCAGGGGATTCGTCCTGTCGAGCCGGCCGGTGGCCATGCCACGGATCGCCACGGCCGACGTCTGCAAGCCCGTGTTGCCGCCCATAGCCGCAATCGCCGGGCTGAACATCACCAGGGCGACGATCTCCTTGATGGTGACCTGGAACAGATGCGCCACGAGCGCTGAGATCATCGTGCCGCCCAGGCAGATGAGCAGCCACGGCAGGCGGGCGAACGCCACCTTGATGGGCGACCAGCTTTCGAGTTCGTCCTGGTCGATGCCGGCCATCTTGTAGACGTCTTCGGTGGCCTCTTCCTCGATGACGTCGATGATATCTTCGGCGAGCACACGGCCAACGAGCCTGCCGTCGTGATCGACGACCGGCACGGCGACGAGGTCATACTTGCCGAAGATTGCCGCCATTTCCTCCTGGTCGGCTGCGGCGGGCATCTTGATGACATCGCGGTTGCAGATATCCTTGAGCGGCCGATGCGGCTGGGCCGGCACGAGCCGCTTGAGGGGCACCGTGCCGACGAGGCGCTGCCGGTCGTCCACAACGTAGATGTAGAACGCCTCATCCTCGGGCGAAAGCATCCGCAGCAGGTCGATGGCTTCGGTGGCTGTGGCATGTTCCGGCACGGCGGCCTGAACCGCGTGCATGTGGCCGCCGGCGGTGTCCTCGGGATATCTGAGCAGTTCTTGAACCTGCTGCTGCTCGACGGGACCCATGAGGCCGAGGACCTGTTCGGCCTGTTCGTCGGGCAGGTCGCCCAGCAGGTCGGCGGCCTCTTCCGGCGGCATCTGCTCGATGATGTCCGAGAGTTCCTCCGGCGGGATGTTACGGGCGCCGTCTTTGACTACGGCGATGTCGAGGCCCTCGAATATCTCGCCGGCCAGTTCGTCATCCATCAGCTCGAATATGTGCCGGCGGTCGCCGTGCCCGAGCCTGCCGAGCACCTCGGCGAGGTCGGCCGGGTGCCGTTGGGCCAGCAGCTCGCGCAGGGCATCCGGCTGATCGGTCTCCAGCAGGTGCTCGATCTGCTCCAGCAGTTGACTTGATATCTCTCCGGCAGACATGCTTGCGCTCCGACGACTGCAAAACAGTGAATTCGATACTGATGGCCGCCAAGATATTAGTATCTCGGCGGCCCTGTTGCAAGTTTCTGGTTGGGATGGTGGCGGAGTTCCCGCGCCAAGTCGCGTCGCTGCCGCTATTCCTTCTCCGGCTCTCCGGCGGCGAGGTCGGATGGCTTGACGCGATAGCGTTTGTGCTTCGTAGTGGTGCCGCCTTCACCGGTGCCTTCGCATTTCAGGCAGCGCAGGTTGATCCCGCTGATGAGTTCGCCGCGAATTCCCGACCCGCCGCAGGCGGGGCACGGGCGTTTAGTGGTGGTGATGACATGCAGCAGCATCGGATGCTTGGGATCGGCATAGACCCGTATCGTGCAACTGTTGCCCAGTTCATCGCGCCCGCTGGCGAAGGCCCTCTTGCCGATGCGGACTTTCGGCAGCGTCTTGTTGACGTTCTCCTCGGTGCCCACGGCCGACCTCGAAAGGTAGCCCTTGAAGGCATCGCGCCGGATATTCAACGGCGAGGCCTTCCCCACACAACCCGCCAATCCCACCGCAAGCAAAAGCAGCGTCAGCCATCGATACATCGTCATTCTCCTGAAAGCGTGCAGCTACAGGGCCGGCATTCGTGCCGTCTAATAAAGATGCGGCGGGAGACGGTCATCCCGCTGCCCGTCCCCGGCTTCCAGTATACTGCGCGAGCGGACGGGATTCCAGAGTCAACACTCATCTCATGCTGAGCGTTGACTCATGACACCCGCGCCGCTACTATTCTCCCGTAGAATTATGGTATCCATCAGCAGATCGCGATTATCAGGGAGTAACGATGGCCAATCCGTTTGAAACTTCGGGTAACTGGTACAAGGGCAATCTTCACTGTCATACGACGCGGTCGGACGGGCGCGTGACGCCTGACGAGCGCGTGCGCGACTATGCGGAACACGGCTATGATTTCCTGGCGCTCACGGATCACGAGCGTGTGACGACTGTACCGAACAATCCGACTGACATGACGCTGATAACGGGTGGCGAGTTCAGCGCGGCGAACCCGTGGGGCGGGCCGGGTTTTCACGTCGTGGGGCTGGGCGTGCCGTCGCATCTGCTGGTCCTGCCCGATATGGCCGTCCAGGAGGTGCTCGATGCTATCCGCCAGGCCGGCGGCATTGCCATAGTCGCTCATCCGTACTGGTGCGGGCTGACTATGAAGGATTTCGACCGCCTGGACGGCTTCGTCGCCATCGAGATATTCAACACCGACTGCATGCACGGCATCGGCAAGGGCCTCTCGACGGTGCACTGGGATAACCTGCTGGCTTCCGGCTGGAAGGGCTGGGGTATTGCCTGTGATGACGCCCACTTTGCCGACATCGATACTTACGGCGGCTGGATAATGGTGAAGGCCCCGTCGAAATCGCCGGACGATATTCTTGCGGCAATTACTGATGGGACCTTCTATGCCACCACCGGGCCGACTATCCACAGCGCCGTCCGCACCGCCGAAGGGTTCAGTGTCGAGTGCTCCGAGGTGGACTGGGTCACTTTCATCGCCGACCGCTCGAAAGGCTGCCGCGTGTGTCCCGAGGACGGTTCGCAGATCACGTCTGCATCGATGGAACTCCGGGGCAGCGAGAGCTACGTCCGCATCGAATGCGTCTCCCGCCTGAGCGGCACAGCCTGGACGAATCCCTTCTTCATCGATTGAGCCGGCTGGCCGGGGACCGGGGTGGATATCTCCGCCGCCCAGTCAGGAACACGACAGCGAGGGCAGTCACTACCATTGCCCGGTGACTGCCCTCGCGTTTCGTGATAGTTTCAGCCCGCTGAACTGTGGGGCAGGCTACGCCTAACCTGCTGGCAGACAAGCGCAAGAAAACGTTGGTGTCTCCTTGTTCGCCCACGGCAGACACTCGTACGGTTTAAGAAAGATCGTTTCTTGAACAGTTTGGCGGCCAATTCTTGTTCAGGGGTGGCTTCTCCGGAGACCTTCCGTGACTTGTCCGGAATTCGCGCATGAGCTCGCACTCTGAGCGTGCAGGATCAACGCACTCACGCCAGCAGAATCGGAGCTCCCAACCATGGCAGACGAGAGCCCACAAAGCAGGCCATCCAATGTGTAAACCATTGGCAAACTCCCGGACCCGAGTGAATAGGTCACGCGGCTGCTTTGTCCCGGATCTGCCGATGTACACGATGGTACAACCAGGGTGATTCGCCATGCTTTCCAAGCGCTTAAGGTATTTCCCGGCCTCTTCCTTTACCAGCGGCCAAGCGTGCCCGAAGTGAATATCTAACACCATAGTGGCGTTCCGCAGGATGGACTCGATGCACATGCCACGCGACGCAACTTGGATTGCATATACTCCGAACACAGTTTTCAACTGCAAACGCGCATCTGCGTCGCTAAAACCGACACATTTCCATCCTTCTCTACCTGTCAGTGGGGAACAGTGCGGACAACTCGGATTACATGGCTTCCCCTTCATGTCACCTCTCCTTTCGCTGCATCTGCAACGACTTTCGGTGGGCGGAACCCTTTTCCATGTGTTATTACAACTTGTTGGGCTTGTTCGATCTGCCAACAGGTCGGATCTCCAAGCAACAGGCTTATAACACACATCCGCGGACCATCATCAGCCAAAGCGGGCCTTCACGTTCCGAATCTCCTGTTGGAGCGCCTGAACCTCTGATTCAAGTTGCGCCATTCCCTGAGCCAAACTCAGAAGGCCACTATAGAGGTTAAACTGCTCCGGGTTGGTCTGCGGGTTGGTGAATAACTGAAGATTCTCTTTGAAGCACTTTGCGGCGGTATTAAAATTAATGCTCATGAGCACCCCTCTTTCTTTTCGATTCTGACGGATTACCAGTAGTGCGCGAGAACCATGCGTACATGTACTGCTCGCGACGATTGATGCGGAGCGACGGCCTCTTGGCCTCTCAGCGAACAATTGGCGCTTGGCCCCTGATGGCCAAACCTGCCATTGTTCATACGATGCAAACGTGTGAACGCCACATTACGCCCACCACATCTCGCCGGTGGACTGATACAGCAGGACGTTCTTGAGGAACGCGACGGCCTTCTGGAAGCCTTCGTCCACGCTCATCAGGCTGTCCTCGTGCTCGATACTCAGCACGCCGTCGTAGCCGACGGTGCGAAGGATGCTGACGAAGTCGTTCCACCAGTCGTAGCCGTGGCCATAGCCGATCGTGCGGAATATCCACGAGCGCTCGAGCTCGTTGCCGTAGTGCATCGTATCGAGCACGCCCTTGAAGGCCGTATTCTGGGGGTCGATGCGGCAGTCTTTTGCGTGGACGTGCCAGATGCAGCCCTTGAGCGCCTTGACCGATACGAGCGGGTCCATTCCCTGCCAGAACAGGTGGCTGGGGTCGAAGTTCGCGCCGATTGTCTTGCCGCATTCCTTGCGCAGCCGCAGCATGCTTTCGGTGTTGTAGACCACAAAGCCCGGGTGCATCTCGAACGCGAGCTTTACGCCTGCGTCCTCGGCAATCTTGTTTTCTTTCTTCCAGTACGGTATGACCTTCTTGTCCCACTGCCATTCGAGTATCTTGGAGTAGTCGTCGGGCCAGGGGCAGGTGACCCAGTTGGGGTATTTTGCGTTGTCGCTGTCGCCGGGGCAGCCGGAGAAGTTGATGACGACGCCGACGTTCCATAGTGTGGCCAGCTTAACGGTATTCCTGTGAGCTTCGTGCTGGGCCTTTGCAAACTTCTTGTTGGGGTGCAGGGGGTTGCCGTGGCACGACAGTGCGCTGATCTCGAGGCCGGCATCGTCGATCATACCCTTGATGCGGTCGCGCTTCTTCTTGTCGGCCAGCAGTTGTTTCACCTTGAAGTGCGGCTCGCCGGGATAATTGCCGCAGCAGAGTTCCACGGCGTCGAGCCCGGAATCCTTGCAGTATTTCAGGGTGTCTTTCAGTTTTCGTCCGGTAAACAGTGCCATCATTACGCCAAGCTTCATGGTCTTCCTCCTTGAATAGATAAGACGCGCGCCGCCACGAACTCAATACCAATACCTTTCTAAGGCTCCAGGCTTCAGACTTCAGGGATGCCATGGCGTCTTTCTTCCTGAAGCCTGAGGTCTGAAGGCTGATCCTCCTGATTAGAGCCTAGTCCGGCGGATGTGTCAAGCACTTTTGTCAAGAAACAGCAGGCAGAAACGAGAGTGGGGGGTGGCACGTTCAAGCGAAGCTTGGACGTGGAGCACGGTCAACCGAAAACGGTTGACCGTGGCACCCGCCCCTTCGCGCTTGGCGTTACTCTTCCACGTTGTGATTCTGCTCGCGGTGAGCGGCGAGCTTCAGGCGGTGGATGCGCCGTTCGTCGGCCTGCAGCACGGTGATCTCGACGCCGGTATAGTTTAACGTCTCGTCCTGCTTCGGCACGTGGCCCAACTGGGCGAAGACGAACCCGCCGATCGTGTCGTAGCTGTTGTCCTCGGGCAGCGATATGTGGAGCGCCTCGTTGATGTCGTCAACGTGCGCGCGGGCGTCAGCCTCGATGCAGTCCTCGGATATCCGAAGTATCTCATCGGTCAGGTCGCGGTCGTACTCATCCTGAATCTCGCCGACGATCTCCTCGACGATATCCTCGGTGGTGATCAGCCCCGAAGTGCCGCCGTACTCGTCGACGACTATCGCTATCTGAAACTTGCGCGTGCGCATCTCGCGCAGCATCTCGGCTATCTGCTTCGTCTCGGGAACGAACACCGGCTCGCGGGTCACGTCCGCAAGAGGTATATCGGCACGCTCGTCCTTAACCCAATGAGACAGCACGTCGCGCAGATATAGAATGCCCGTGATGTTGTCCTGGTTATCCTCGTAGACGGGAACGCGTGAATGGCCGGTCGAGAGGCCCACCTCGACGGCATCGCGCAGCGGCATGCCGATCTCCAAGCTCACCATCTCGGTCCGCGGGGTCATGACCTCGGCAACGTCGGCATCGCGGAACTCGACGACGTTCTCGAACATCTCCGTCTGTTCCTCGTCGAGCTCGCCGTCCTTCTCGCCGGAAGCGACGACGGAGAGGATTTCGTCCTCGATGTCGAGGTCGTCTTCGGCCGGATGGCCTGCCACTCGGCTGATGAGCCGATTGATGAATGCGATGCCGGCCAGCAGCGGCTTGAGGATATGCGCGGCTGCCGCAACCGGGACGATGAAACGGCCCAGGTAGGGTTCGGGCCGGCGCTCGACGAACGCCCACGGGAGAAGTTCGCCCAGAAGCACGACGCCCAACAGCGAGAGGCCGAGTACCTCGACGAGAGCCAGAGGCGTCAGGCTGCCGCCGACTGAGACGCTCCACATCCTGTATATCAGCATCACAAGAAGCACGTTGCTGACGGCATTGAGCACCGTGGCCGCGAGGATCAGGTCGTTGCGGCGGCCGAGATGCCCGTCGATCAGCTTTCTCAGCCGCTCACCCAAGTTCATGTCGTCCACGCGTGCGTGCGAGAAGTTCAGCAGCGCGCTCTCGGCGATGGTGAAGTAGATCGTGCCGAGCAGGCACAGCACCGCCAGCGAGGCCAGAATGGGGTCCAATTATCGTTCCTCCAAGAACTCGTTCAGGAGCCGCCGCTGCCGGCCGCGCAATAGCCGCGCCTCGCGCGGGGCCGAATCGTCATAGCCTAGAAGGTGCAGCACCCCGTGGATGACGTAGAGCAGCAGCTCGCGCTCGATGGCGATATGCCTGCGGCGCGCTTCGGCGGCGGCCATCTCGGCGGAGACCACAACCTCGCCCAGAAGGCCGTCGGGGTCGCAGGGGCTGTCGAGGTTGAACGCAATCACATCCGTCGGCCCCGCGTGCTTCAGGAACTGCTCGTTAAGCTCCGCGATACGCGCATCGTCAACGAAAGCGATGCTGACATCCTCGCCGCGGCGTTCCTTTTTCATCACGTACCGCACCGCGCGCCTTATCAGCACCGCATCGAGCTTCACGTGATCCTGCAGGTTCGTGATTGTTACCTTCAACCTGTTCTTGTCGCACTCCTGTGCAGAAAAGTGGCTGTGCTGAATGCTAGTTCCGGTTGGATTCCAGCACTATTGCCTCGTCAACGAGCACTCCATATATGTTGCAGTTCCTCATGAAAGCGGTGCCCCGATCGGTGACCTTCATTGCCTTGTTGATTCTCTTGACAAGATCATCAGTACTCCTGACAACGGTGATCCGGCGTATTGCGAGCCGCTCTTGGTCTTCAAGGTCCTCTCTGAACTGCGCAGTCACTTCAGCGATGGCATCTCGAGGGCTTTTCTCGTCCAACCAGGGGGCACTCAAGAACAAAGAGTACTTCTTCTCGATCTCTCCCGGGTCGCTCGGCACGAGCATGGCGAGAGAGATCTTGCGTCCCTCTTGCGCGAGTGCACGGATTGATTCGTGAATCTTCTCTACCAGCGTTTCTTCAACCATGTGAAAACTCCGCTCGTTGGCTCATCCTTGAACCGGGCCAATCAGTAATCAGTAATCAGTTATCAGTAAGCAGTGAAGAATGATGATACGACTACTGACCACTGGGCACTGAATACTGACCACTGACCCTACCCCAGCGGCAGCGGATCGTAGCTTTCGCTGGTCGGGCTTGGTGTCTTGCTCGCTTTTTTCTCCACCGGCTTGGGGTATTTCACTCGGCCGTGGTAGATGTGGGTGAGGCTCTTGACGAGACTCTCTTCGGCCCGATGGACCTCGGCAAAGGTCAGGTTGCATTCGTCCATCTGGCCGTCCATCAGCTTCCTGCTGACGATGTCATGCACCTGCCGCTCGATCCTGGACGACGTGGGGTCGGTCAGCGCCCTCGAGGCCGATTCGACGGCGTCGGCGAGCATGAGCACTCCCGCCTCTTTCGTCCGCGGCTTCGGGCCGGAATGCCGGAAGAACTCCTCCTTCACTCCCGCCTTGCCGCCCTGCTCGTCCACCGCCTTGCGATAGAAATACTCGATCAGCGTCGTGCCGTGGTGCTGCTGTATCAGATCGATGATCGGCTCGGGGAGGCCGTAGTCGTGTGCGATCTCGGTGCCGTCCTTTGTGTGCGCCGAGATGATCAGTGTGCTCATAGCGGGCGAGAGCCGATTGTGCAGCGAGGCGCCGCCGGTCTCATTCTCGGAGAAATACTCCGGCTTATTGATCTTGCCCACGTCGTGGAAGTATGCCCCCACGCGTAGCAGCAGTGCGTTGATACCAATCGCACTGCCGGCGGCTTCGGCCAGCCCGCCCAGTATCTGGCTGTGGTGATATGTGCCGGGCGCTTCGAGCGCCAGACGACGCAGAAGCTTGTGGTTCTGATCCGAAAGCTCGAGCAGCGTCAGGTCGGTAGTCACCCGGAATGCGTACTCGATCACTCCCAGCGACAGCAGCATGAGGACTACGGCCCCGCAAAGGAGGCCATTCATCGCGGCGACGAAGATCACCGATGGGTTAAGTTGCGCCCCGCCTGCCACCTGCGTGGAGACAACCAGCGCCGCTTGCACAACACCGACGGTGAAACCAACCTTCAACGGCCGCGAGCTGCGGCGAATGCGCCCCGTCGACAGCGACCCCACAATACCGCCGGCCAGCAGCATTGTCATCAGATCGAAACGCACGCGGCCTTCAGGGCCCAACACTATCGCCACAACTATCACCGACAACAGAACGGTCAGATATGCCGCCGTCCGGCTGCCATGAGCAATGGCAAAGGCCATCGCCGTCAGCGCGATGGGAGTGTAATACACTGCATTGCCCGACGTCCGGTCGCCGAACTCATCGAGCACCTTGGCTGCAATAATCGGTATGAGCGCGAATATCACATGCGGCACAAGCCGCCGCCAGCTATGGACGACGGCCCGCTCGAATCTCATCAGATACAGTCCGTAGAAGACCACCAGCAGCAATAATTGACCCGACGAGCCGGCAAGATGCAGCACCTGCTGCGACCACGTGAGGCTGCTGTCGCGCAGAACCTCGTAGTTGGCCAACGCAACCACCGCCAGCAGGCAGATCAAGCTCACCAGCAGCACCGGCAGCAGGCGGTCATAAGCGATCTTCTCAGACTTCGCACCGTTGTCAGTCAGGCCCGATTTCTCCGGTGATACCCGCCGATTCTTCTGCTTTTTCTTCGATGTAGCCATTCACGGTCGCCTGAACCAGTTCGCAATCCGCAAGGCAACCACAGATGAACGCTGATGAACGCAGATCAGAAAGAACCAATATCTGTATGCATCTGTGTTAATCTGTGTCTATCTGCGGTTTCACTCTTCTCTGTGTTTATCCGCGGTTTCACAAGTCAAGTGCCGAATCACTCTTGTTCCTGCCGGCTCCTGTGCCGTTCATACGCCTCGACCACTTCCTGCACCAGCCGATGGCGGACGATATCGACGCGTTCGAGGTGGATGACCTCGATGCCACGAACACCACTGAGAATCTTGATCGATTCGATCAGGCCGGATTTCTCGTCGGCCGGCAGATCGGTCTGCGTCACGTCACCGGTAATCACGGCCTTCGAGCCCAGCCCCAGCCGCGTCAGGAACATCATCATCTGGGACGGGGTCGTATTCTGAGCTTCGTCAAGAATAATGAACGAGTTATTCAAAGTTCGCCCGCGCATGAAAGCCAGCGGCACTATGTCGATCACATCGCGGTCAAGATAGCGCTGCACCTGCGCAAAATCCATCATGTCATGAAGCGCGTCATACAACGGCCGCAGGTACGGATTTACCTTCTCGCGGAGGTCGCCCGGGAGAAACCCCAGGCGCTCGCCGGCTTCCACTGCCGGCCGCGCCAGTATTATGCGCCGCACGTCACCGGCGCGCAATGCCGAAAGCGCCATCGCTACGGCAAGATACGTCTTGCCGGTGCCCGACGGCCCGACGCTGAAGACGATATCGTTATTGCATACCGCACGGACATATCGCTCCTGGCCCGGCGACTTCGGCACTATCAGCCGGATTTTGTAAAACACGCGAAGACGGGTCCCCCCGTCGGCGTCGCCGAAACGCTGCATCTGCGTGATGATGCCGTCGCCGACGTCGGCATCGAGAGGTTCCTTGTTCTCTATGCGCTCCTGGAGCTTGCGCAAGACTTTCGCAGCATGTTTGGCCCGCTCGGGGTCGCCGTCGACGAGCACCTCGGAATCGCGCACGATCACCGCAACGCCGAATGCCTCCCGAAGCCGCCTCAGCGTCCGGTCGTTAGGCCCGAATACCGCCGCAGCATCTTCCTTGCTCGAAAAATGGACCACCTTGCTCAATGTATCCCTCTTGCACGGTTCGGCACCGCAGGTGGAAGGCCTGCGCGCGCGGTTAAAGGCTACAGCGGTAGTCTATCCAATGCCTGCGCGGCTATGGCGCCCGCGGGCAGGCTGTATATCAGCGAGTCCATCAGGTCCAGCATCCCGCCGAATGCCGACATGAACGATGCTGAATCCTTGAGTGCAGCCGAACGCTTGAGAGCAGATTCTATCAGATCGCCGAGCTGCGCGGTGATCGAGAGCACCGTCCCCACCGCAATCGCAGCGACCGGCGCCGCGCCCGCTACGAGCACGCCCAGCAGCACGCTTGCCCCAAGGGTCGCAACCAGCGATGCTATTGCCCCCTCGATGGTCTTCTTGGGGCTCGTCGCAGGCGCGAGCTTGTGCCGGCCGATCAGATTCCCGAGCGTACAAGCGGCCATATCGCCGATCTTAACAGAAGCCAGCAGCCACAGCACAAGCCGCCAGGCGTCGGGGCCCTGCCGAGCGACTATCGCCAGAAAAACCGACATCGGCAGAGCCAGGTAAACCAGGCCCATCAGAGTCGCGGCGGTGTCGTTGAAGGACGTCTCCGCCCGCAGACGCGAGCGAATGCTCATCACAAACACCGCGAAGGTCGCTGCAAGCATCGCAATGCTGGCATACTCCGATGCATATTCGGGATCGAGCTTGCCGGCGAACCGCGCCACTATCCACGGCCAGTTCAGCACGGCTATGCCTGCGACGAAG
>JAUWKK010000146.1 GCA_030614245.1 Planctomycetota bacterium
AAGACCTCGACCATCTCGCGCTCGCGGAACACGTCGCCTCGGGCCGTGTTGATGAAGGTGGCGTTGTGCTTAATCCTCGCGAAGTGGGCGCCGGTGCCCATCCCGCGCGTCGATGGCAGATTTGGCGTGTGGAGGCTGACAACTTCGCACTGCTCGAATATCTCGTCGAGGCTCGCCCGCATCACGCCCAGCTCCTCGAACACAGCATCATCGACGAAGGGGTCGTGGGCCAGCAGCTCGATATCGAACGGCCGCAGCAGCTCGCATACGAGCCGCCCGATAGCCCCGAGCGAGATGATGCCGACCCGGGTGCCGTAGGCGCCGGGCATGGGCATGCGCCGCCGGCCGGCTTCGCCCTCACGCTCGATCTGCATTACGTGCTGCCAGCCGCGCTTGAGCGAGAAAAGTATCTGCGACAGCGTATACTCGGCCACGGGCACCGCATTCATGGCCCAGGCACTGCTCACGACTATGCCGCGCGCCCACAGCGCGTCGGTCACAAACTTGCGCACTGAGCCCGCTCCGTAAAAGACGGCTTCGAGCACGGGCGCCGCAGCGAGGAACGTCTCGTCAATCTTCGGCGCACCCCAGCCGGAAATGAGCAGTTCAGCATCGCGCAGAAGTGATGGGGCGTCATGCACCGACTGCGCCGTTTGCGGCGGCGCATAAATGTCCACGAGTTGGGAGATCGCCGTCGCGTGTTCATTGCCGTAGATCTGGTCGAACGAATCGGAGTTCAGAACGAAGATGCCCTTTTTCATTTTGGTCCTTTCTTAATTTGCGGGAGGCAATCCATCCTGTTCAGTAGTTGGCAGACCCGCCTGCCTGCGGCATGGCCGGAAAGGCTACCGAAGTCGATGCCTGCCTGCCGGCAGGCAGGCCGCCCTTCGGCGGTGATCAGTGATCAGTAAGCAGTAGTCAGTAATCAGTAAAGCGGACACTGGACACTGCCCACTGGATACTGGCCTCAGCCGCTCTCAAACTTTGCCAGCGCCCGCTCGGTGAGGCTTTCGAGCGGCTCATCCCGAGCAGCATCGAGCCATCGCACCAACGGGATGCTGCGGAACCAGGTCATCTGTCTCTTGGCGAAGGCGCGGGTCTTACGCCGGGTGAGCTCTATGGCTTCTTCCAGGCTGATCCGCCCTTCGATGTGCTCGATTACCTGTCGATAGCCGAGCGCCTGGCGGGCCTCGCGGCTCATTCCGAGGGCAAGCAAATTGCGGGTCTCCTCGACTAGCCCCAGTTCGAACATTCGGGCGACGCGCCTGTCGATTCGCCGGCATATATCGGCGCGTTCGCGGCGGATGCAGACTACCCGGCTGTCGTACCGGTCGTGGGGCTTCCCGAACTGCGTGTGCTGCTGCGAGATCGGCCGTCCGGTCTTCTCGAAGACTTCGAGCGCTCGGACGATCCGCCGGAGGTCGTTCGGGTGGATCTTATCGGCGTAGGCCGGGTCGACCTTTCTGAGCCGCTCGTAGAGCGCCGCTGCGCCGTGCAGTTCTGCTTCGTCGTGGAGCCTGCGCCTTAACTGCCAGTCGGCCGGTGGCCCCGAGAACAGTCCCTCGGTGATTGCCTTGAGATAGAGCGATGTACCGCCCACGAATAGCGGAAGCCGCCCTCGGGCGGTTACGTCGGCAATGGCATTCTCGGCCGCGGCCAGATAACGGCCCGTGCTGAACGATTCGCTCGGTTCGCAGATGTCGACCAGGTGATGCGGGACGCGCACGCGGTCCTCCGGCGACGGTTTATCGGTCCCGACGTCCATCCCGCGATAGACGGCCATCGAGTCGAGCGATAGAATCTCAGCTCCAAGCGCCCCGGCGACCTCAATCCCGACGGCGCTCTTGCCCGACGCCGTCGGGCCGATCAGGCACAGCAGCCGCACTTGTTCGGCCATCACCTCACCTCGAGTACGCCGTCAAGAGCGCTCAGTATCGTGGTGATGTAAAGGTAGCCGATATAGCCGGCCACGCCGAGAAACACAACAACAGGGAGAATCTTGTGCATCCTGTTGACAGCCAGTTCGGCGTCGAATTCGAGATTCTCCGCAATCTTGTCGAGCGCCTCGCTGAGATTCCCGCTCTGTTCACCGGTATCGAGCAGTGCCTGCGCATCGAACTTGTAGACACGCGCCGCGCGAAACGCTTCGGCCACCGTAGAGCCGTCTTGCAGCAGCCTTGCGGCCTTCAGCAGGCGTTTTTGGATGTAACGGTTCCCCGAGGCTGCGGCCGCTTCTTTGACGGCGTTGATGATCGAGACGCCCGCCTCGTAAAGACAGCGGCACGCCCTTGTGAACCTGGCCAGCGCCAGCCGCCGGACTGCCGTGCCGAGCATTGGAACCACCAGCACGAGCGCATCAGCCGCTGCTCGCAACGGACCGCCCATCAGCTTGAACAGAACGAAGAGCACCGCAGCACCGCCATACAAGACCGCAAATCCCGGCAGCACTGCCCTCATATACGCACCGGGGCCTTTAATCACAAGTTGCACGATCGGCGGCAGCAGGATCGCGAGATGCAGCAGCAGGATCGGATAGATGAGGGCTCCGATCAGCTTCTGTTGCTGACGGCTGCGGATTTCGAGATTCTTCGCCAGCATCGCGAAGCCGGCGTCGACATTGCCGCCCCGCTCGGCCGCAGCGATGATGCTCACTTGCAGAGCCGAGAACGTCCCCGGCACCGCACGCATCGCCTCGGCATAGGAGCCGCCGGACTGGATGACCTCGGTCATTCTGTTTGCCGCCTTCGCCAGCCGTGCACCCGGCCCGGCACGCTCGATAGCCGTCAGCACCTGCACCGGCGACAACCCAGCCGAGCTCATCCGGCCGAGCTGCCCGAAGAACATCCCCAGCGCTTTCGGACCGGGGCCAAGTATCAGCCATCCTATGGGATTCGACATCCTGCCACCTCTATCTCTCGCGTATCATGCACTTGTTGTCGATCGACAGCCGCCCGTGCGCCGGGGCGGTCTCACGCAGGAAACGGGATGCGTCCCGCGGATAGCCAGCGGTCGGACGCAATTGCGGAACGTGGAGCCGCCAGAAGCTGTTGAACATCCGCATCAGCAGCTCGCGCAGGTACTTGCTGAACATCGAGGCCAGCGCAGTCGGCAGGTAGAGTTCGTCCCCTCTCACGCTGAATCGGATCGTAGCCCTGCGCGCTCCGGAATATAATAAGTATGCCGATTCCTCCGCCGTCTCTTTCAATGTTGAGAGCAGGGCTCCCTCGAAGGCCGCGGCGAGCAGCGTCTCGTAGTTCTTCCGGCCGCCCTGGCGGTCGGCGAGAATATGAACGGGCTCACCTTCGAACCGCTCCATCACCCAACTCATCAGCGCGGCCGACTGATCGAACAGCACGGTAGCCTTATTGTCGGTCCGATCTATCTGATCGTTGAACTCTGAAACCAGCAGCGGCGCACAGCGCACGGCCAGGAGTTCGACCGAATGCTCGCTCAGCACGGCCCGCAGACCACTCGCCGCCGTATTGACGGCGTTCGCCTCGGCGTCAACCGGCAGGATCATGTCGCGGCCGGAATACCACGGATAGTCGGCCATGCTCGCCTGAATCTCCGGATCGAGCAGCAGGTCGGGCAGCAGCCGCAGCAGCGTGCCGGTGTCGGTGCCGGCAAGGCGCGCAAACGCCAGGACGGACGTCTCCAGCCTGCGGAGCCCGGTCGCCGGAGAATAGAGTGCCTTGCTGTCTCCGAGCCAGGCGGTTCCGGCCCCAGCGCGTCCCGAACCTGGCCGATGAATCGCGCGCTCCAACAAGCTCCACAGATCGGCCGGCTCGATATCGCCGGGCGTCTCGAAAACCGCAGCCGAAACTACCATCGGACCCAGCACAGGCCCGTAGCCGGCCTCATCGATCCCCACGATTATCTTGCGATCTGCCATCCCGGCGTCGGTCTCCATTTCAATTGCAGGATTCTATTGTTTCGCCGGCGGACTGTCAACGGTCGGGGCGGCAAGCCAATGCCGGGTGGCACGGTCAACGGCTTTCCGTTGGCCGTGGTGTTTTTCCCGCACCTTTACACGTCCAAGCTCTGCTTGAACGTGCCACCCCAGACAGATGGCCGGCCAAGGGAGCGCAGCGCTTCCGATTCCCGGCGCTATTTCGCCCTTTCAGGGCTTGCATCCTAAGAGGCCGTCCGCATTCCCACGGCGTTGCCGTGGGCTATTCTATTTCGCCCCTGACGGGGCTGCAATCCAATGCCGGGTGCCACGATCAACCGTCCTCGGTTGGCCGTGCTTGCTTGCTTGCCTGCTCGCCTGCCTATGGCATGGCCTACGGGGCTGCAACCTGCGGCCGGTATTCTAAACACGCCAAACACATGCCCCATCTCGGCATCCAGATCACCTTATCTGTGTTCATTTGCGTTCATCTGTGGTTCCACTCCATCCACAGGCGGGCAGGCCATGCCGCAGGCAGGCAATCGTTACTCACGCTGCTGTCCTCAAATGTTGGTGCTTGCATGTCCCCGGTAAGGATGCTAATATCCACAGGGTGCTGCCGGCTTGCCTCTCGGTACCGAACTCGATTGGCTATTGGCTGCACCGCATTGGCCGATGGACAAAGGAGACGTGAATGGAGATTCTCGGGCTGAAGCTCGTCATCTGGATCGTGCTGGCGGTTTACTTCGTGGGAATGCTCTACATGGGCTGGCGCAGCAAGAGGGGGATCCACGATCAGGAGGGCTTCCTGCTGGGTAACAGGCAGTTCGGCGTTCCGATGATGGTCATGCACGCGTTTGGTGCGGGCACTCACCCAGGCGACGTAGCGGGGGTGACGGGCAAGAGCGTTTCAGCGGGGGCATCCGGCATCTGGGTGTCGTGGATGTGGATGTTCGGCACTCCGTTCTATTGGATCATCGCGCCGATCGTCCGGCGCATGCGCTGCCTGACGCTGGCGGATTATTTCGAGCAGCGTTATAACCGTGCGACCAGCATGCTCTACGTGATGGTCGTCAGCGTAGGTATGACGATTTTCGTCGCAAGTATTCTGCTGGCCACGACGCGGACCGTGCAGGGGATGATGGGCAAGTCGGGCGACGACTCGTGGTTCTTCGGCATCCTGTTTGTCTCCACAGCCGTGTTCGTCGTTTACAGTTTCTGGGGCGGTATCATTGCTGCGATCAAGACGGACATGCTCCAGGGGCTGATGATCATCGCGCTGTCGTTCATCGCCATCCCGAAGGCCCTTCAGTTGGCGGAAGTCGGTGGAATGGATGGAATGCGCGCTACGGTGACCGAACACGGAGGCGCGGGACTGAGCCTGTTCGACCCCAAGAGTTTCTCGCTCTGGACGGTGATACTGCTGTGCATCAATGCGCCGTTCAGCATGATGGCCCAGCCGCACCTGATGTCGGTCTGTGCGGCGGGCAAGACCGAGTGGGAGGGCCGGGTCGGTTTCACCTACGGCAACATTCTCAAGCGCTTGTGCACGATGGGCTGGTGCATCCTGGGCCTATGCTGGCTGGCGTATCTGATCAAGAAGGGCAACATCGCGCCGGGGCAGGCGATCCCACAGGATGTTGCCGACGCTGCTTTCGGCGAAGCCGTCAGAAGCTTGTTGAAACCACTGCTTCAGGGCCTGATGCTGGCGTGCGTCATGGCGGCGGCGATGTCGTCGGGCGATGCGCTCCAGGTCACAATCGCCGGGCTGTTCTCGCAGAATGTTTATCGGAACTACCTGCACCCTGGGGCATCGGAGCAGAGGCTCGTACACGTGACCAGGATTGCCGGCCTCGTCATCATTGCTGCGGCCCTGGGCTTCGCTATCGCGATGCGTGAGAGCATTGTCAAGACTATTCTCGACGGCTTCAACTTCACCGCCTGCGTCGGTATTGCCGTCGTGCTGGGGATCCTGTGGCGCAGGATGAATCCGACGGGCGTCTTCATAAGCGTCATCGCAGCATCGATCGCATTCATCGCGACGAGGTACGTCATCGCGTGGCAGCAAGCCGACCTTATCGAGCGGGGACTGCTGACGATGGCCGAGGGTACACGAGCCTGGACCGCCGACTCGGGAGTGCTGGGATGGCTCGCACAACACGGGTTCCTCGCATGGAAGAAAGAGGCGCTCGTCTCGACGCGCCTCACGTCCACCGGACTCTTGCTGAGTTCGGGCATCATCGGCGGCATCATAGGCAGCCTGCTGACCAAACCGCCCAAGGCGGAAGTCGTCGACAAGTTCTTCACAAAGATTTATACGCCCATCGGCGAAGAAGATAAACTCGACCTGCCGCTGGATGAAGCCGTTCCCGAATCGAAGCGTCTGATCACGGCCGGCGGCCTCTTCATCGTCAAGCCGACGTTCCAGTCCTGGTTCGGCTTTCTCGTCACGGCGGTGATCTGCCTGGCGCTCCTTGGGCTGATGTACATACTCGTAACACCTTAAGGCCAATGAATAGACTGTGTTTTGCAACCATCTGTATGAGAAGGAGACAACTATGAAGACCGCTTGCCTTGTATTGTCCTGCACGATGATTGCCGGAGCGTGCCGTTCCGCCGTGACGATCACGGCGACGGCGCCCGATCACGACTGCGCCGATCTGCCGATGTCGGCTAAGCTGCCGGCAGGCGCGGCCCTGAAAGACGCTATGCTGGTGAAGGCTGACGGCTCGAAAGTGACCGCCCAGGTCGTGGACGGCACGCTGTACTGGATACTCGACAAGCTCGAGGCCAGCAAGAGTATCGCGTATACCGTGCAGCCGGCCGCACGCGCTGAAGGCGGCGTCGAGATGACGAAGATTGACGAGGGCGTCGAGGTGAAAGTCGGCGGCGAACTGTTGACGAAATACCTGAGGATTTCCGGCCACAAGCCGATCTGCTACCCGATAATCGGCCCGGGCGGCAAAGCCATGACGCGCAACTACCCGATGAAGAAGTTCAAGGGCGAGAGTCCCGACCACGTCCATCACCGCTCGTTCTGGTTCACGCACGGCGACGTCAACGGCGTCGATTTCTGGGGGGAGACAGGCCGCGCCGGCAAGATCATCCAGAAATGCATCGAGTTCAGCGGCGGCCCCGTGATGGGTATCATCCGCACGAAGAACGACTGGGTCGACGTGAAAGGCAAGCGTATATGCACCGACGAGCGCGAGATG
>JAUWKK010000079.1 GCA_030614245.1 Planctomycetota bacterium
CCCCCCCGGAGCGGGGCGGGGGCGGCGGGCGGGGGGGGGGCCCCGGGGCGGTGGGCGGCTGGGCGGCGCCCCCCGCCGGGGGGGGCGGCGGGGTGGCGGGCCCGGGGGACGTCCCTTGCTTTTCGGTGCCGGGGATCACGAGCACCGTCATGCAGAATGGGCAGCGGCCCTCCTTCCCCGCAAAGGCATCCTCTACTATGAGCTTCCGCGAACAACTCCAGCATACTACTTCAATACCCATGTGAGTCCATCCTCGGCTGCCTGACGTGCAGCAACGGCCGTACGAGATCGATTATCTGCTGATGCAGCTCTTCTATGCCGAAGGCGGCATCGAGCACTTTGATTCGCCGGCCCTCTGCTGTAAGGGTCGATGCAATATCCAGATAGTTAAGGCGAATCTGCTCGAGGTATTCCGGTTTTTCGTACCGTTCGCGCCCGCGGCCGGCCGCCTGGATGCGTTCGACGCACAATTCCGTCGGCGCATTCAGCAGCAGCGTAATGTCAGGCGGCGGCGCAAAACGGTTCAGATTTCGCACCCAATCCAGATCGAGAATGACCGACTGATACGCGAGAGATGACATCACGTATCGGTCGGAGATCACGTCGCGTCCTGCGCTGACGGCGGGCTGGATTTCCCTCTCGATGTGATCGATCCTGTCGGCGGCGAACAGCAGTGCAAAGACGCGTTCGTCCAGGTTATCGGCTGCCGGCTTGATGATGTCGCGTATGAGCCGTCCCACCGTGCCCTTGCTGGGTTCGCAGGTCACGAGCACGTCACGGCCCCGATCGCGAAGCCAGTCGGCCAGACGCTCAGCCTGGGTTGTCGTCCCCGTGCCATCGATGCCCTCCAGCACGATAAACAGGCCATGGCGGTTGCTTTGTTTCATAGATCGTCAGTTTCTTCGAGAAGCCTTAACTGCCCGGCTTGATCCGAGCAAATCGCCTCTTGCCCACCTTGAGGACGACCGGCCCCTCGATGGTGATCTGCGCGTTAGTTTCGCTGATACGCTCACCGTCGATGCTGACGCCGTCCTGTGCGATTAGCCTGCGTGCCTCACTGCCGCTGTCGACCAGCCCGGCTTCGCGCATAAGGTCTACTATCCAGATGGAGCCATCCTTGAGTTTCGAAGCCGGAATCTCGGTCTCGGGTATATCCGACGGCAGTTCGTGCCTGCTGAAGACGCGGTTGAACTCCGCTTCGGCAGCGTCGGCGGCTTCCTTTGAATGATACATCTCGACCAGCCTGCGAGCCAGGGCTACCTTCGCGTCCCGAGGGTGCGCATCGTCTGCCAGCAGCCCGTCGATCTCGGCCATCGTCACGTCTGTCGTCAGCATGAACATGTCCCGCATCCCCTCGTCGGGGATCGCCATGGCCTTGCCGAACATCTCATCGGGCGGCTCGTCGACTCCGATGTAATTGCCTAAGCTCTTGCTCATCCGTCGGACGCCGTCGGTGCCGGGCAGGATCGGCATCGTGAGGCATACCTGCGGCTCCTGGCCGTCGTCGCGCTGCAAATCGCGCCCGACGAGCAGGTTGAACGTCTGCTCCGTGCCGCCGAGCTCGACATCGGCCTTCACCATTACCGAATCATAGCCCTGCATCAGCGGATACAGCATCTCGTGGACGCCGATCGGCTCGCCGTCCCTGTATCGTTTCGCGAAATCGTCGCGTTCGAGCGTCCTCGCGACGGTCATCTTCGCCGTCATTCGGATCACGTCGAGGAAGCTCATCTCTGCGAACCATTCGCTGTTGCGGCGGACTTCGGTCCGTTCGGTGTCGAGGACCTTCGCGGCCTGATCGATGTATGTCTGAGCGTTGGCGGCGATCTCCTCGGGGGTGAGCATTGGCCGCGTCTTCGAGCGGCCGGATGGATCGCCGACTAGCGCCGTATAGTCGCCGATGATCAGGACGGCCTGATGGCCTAAATCCTGAAACTGCCGCAACTTACGCAGCACCACCGTATGGCCGAGGTGGATGTCCGGCGCCGTGGGATCGACACCGAACTTGATCCGCAGCGGGCGCCCCGTCTCACGCGAGGCCGTCAGCTTCCGGGCCAATTCGTCTTCCTGGATTATCTCGACCGCGCCGCGCCAGAGCGCGGCCATCTGTTCGCTAACGGCCGGCATCTGAGCCATCGACATACCGATCTCTCCCAACTTAGAAACAACGCGCTTCGGACAGGTGAAGGGTGGAACAGTTGAACAGTCGAACAATCAGACAGGTGAACAGTTGAAAGTTGAACAGTCGAAAGATTCAGATTTTCTACTCTTCAGACAGTGGAGCAGTTGAACAGTCGAATGATTCAGATTGTCTCCTGTCACCTGCTCTACTCTCGCCTGTTCTCCTTTCTCCTGCTCTCTCCAAGCGCCCATCCGGCGCGAGACCACAGAAGTATACTCTCGCCACGTCATGCAATCAAGCAAAATGGCTTACGGGCAGAGGCGATGCAGGACGGCTCACACGAACCTGCCCCCAGAAGGGAGTGGAACCACAGATGAACACAGATCAAGACAGATAGGATGGTCTGGATGCCGAGATGGGCGGTCTTCTCATTATCTCTGTTCATCGGGTGCCTGGCTGCCGAAGCGGGGGACATGCTTGGCGTGGTGAGAGTACTGGCATTGGCTTGCAGCCCCGTTAGGGGCGGAGTAAGAAAGCCCACGGCAACGCCGTGGGTAAGGTTGGCGAGTGAAATCCCAGCCCCAACGGGGCGGAGGAGTGCCGAAAATCGGCAGGTCGTGCCGCAGGCAGGCTGGAAAGCCTGCCCCACGTAAGGCAGGCAGGCACGGCCAACTGAGGACGGTTGACCGTGGCACCCGGCATTGGCTTGCAGCCCCGTTAGGGGCGGAGTAAGAAAGCCCACGGCAACGCCGTGGGTAAAGGATGCCAATAATAACCCAGCCCTGAAAGGGCGAAATAGTGTCGGGAACTCCATAGTCTGTTCCTCGCTCCTTTACGGAACAACAGCCCTTCTCTCCGCGCACGGTGGTTTTTCATTTGAATCCGCCCCACTGCCGTGATATAAGCTGCCCGTCGTATTCGGATTTCACTTGGACGCAATATGGAGCACATTGAAATGGCAGAGCAGAAGACGCAATGGGACAGGAACCGAAGCCGCCGCATGAAATGGTGGCACGAGGCGCGATTCGGGATGTTCGTTCACTGGGGGCTGTATTCGCAACTCGGCCGCCACGAGTGGGTGATGAACCGCGAGCGGATACCCCTCAAGGAGTACGAGAAACTCGCCCGAACGTGGAAGCCGAAAGAGCGCCCGGCACGCGAATGGGCAAGCCTGGCGAAACAGGCCGGAATGAAATACATGGTGATGACTACGAAGCATCACGAGGGCTTCTGCCTGTGGGATACGAAGCAGACGAATTACAACGCGATGAAATGCGGCCCGAAGCGCGATCTCGTCCGCGAGTACGTCGAAGCCTGCCGAGAGTTCGACCTGAAGATCGGATTCTACTATTCGCTGATGGACTGGCACCACCCCGACGGCGCCCGGTGTGCGAAGAACGAAGCCGCACGGCGCAGGTTCACCGATTTCACACAGGGCTGCGTGCGCGAACTATGCACCAACTACGGCAAGATCGACGTCATGTGGTACGACGTCTCCTGGCCGCTGAGGTCCCCGGAACTGTGGGAGAGCAGCAAGATGAACGCAATGGTGCGCGAGTTGCAGCCGCACATCATCATCAACAATCGCTCTCAACTGCCCGAGGACTTCGGCACGCCGGAGGAGCACATCAGAGCCGCCGAGAAGGGCCGCGCATGGGAAGCTTGCATGACTTTCAACGGCTCCTGGGGCTGGCAGCCCTGCCCGCCGGAAGACTGGCACTCGGTCAGGAAGGTGATCGAAATGCTGCGAACTGCGACGGCAGGCGGCGGCAACCTGCTGCTGAATATCGGCCCGAAAGGAGACGGCTCGGTCCCCGACGAAGCGGCAGAGCGCCTCGTCCCGGTCGGAAAGTGGCTCAAGAAGTTTGGCGAGCCGGTCTACGGCAAGGTCGACCGTGCCGAGGGCATTGAAGGTTGGCTTCCGACCGGCAGGTGGACGCGCAAGGGTAACACCGGATATTACTGGGTAACACGATGGCCCGGTGAGGAACTCGTCATCGGCGGTATGAAGAGCAAGCTGCTGAGCGCATCATTCGTCCAGGACGGCAAGCCGATCAAGTTCCGCCAGACGAAAGACCAGTTGATCCTGCGCGGCCTGCCGAAAACCAGCCCCGACAAGATCGCCGAGGTCACGGTATTGAAGCTCGATTTCAAGACGAAACCCAAGCAGGTGCTGGGAACCGGTTGCGTCGTACTGTGCAAGAGATAGCTGCCAGCGAGTGGGGGCGGCTCACGGGCCGCCCCGTAACTCTATCGTTCATTTCGAGGTCTGATTCAGGAGCTATTCAGCAATTGGATATCCTCCTCCTCGGCACCGGCACGTCGCACGGGGTGCCTATGATTGCGTGCGAGTGCGCCGTGTGCAAGTCCGAGAATCCGAAGAACAACCGCCGGCGCGCGTCGATCCTCGTTCGCACCGGCAGCGGGAATATCCTCGTCGATACGACGCCCGACTTCCGCGAGCAGATGCTCCGGTATCGGCCGGAGACCATCGACGCGGTCATCTTCACGCACGCGCACGCCGATCACATCTTCGGGCTCGACGACGTTCGCGTCTACAGCGACCGGCAGGGGCATATCCCGTGCTATGCATCGCCGGCGACGGCGAACTCGATCCGCCGGGCATTCGAATACATCTTCACGTTCCCGGATATCGGCGGCGGGGTGCCTCGGATAGAATTGCTCGAGATCAGCGGGCCGTTCGAGGTCTGTGGCCTGCGCGTCGTGCCCATCCCCGTCGAGCACGGCGGCTCGCAGGTGCTCGGCTTCAGATTCGGCGGCATCGCATACGTCACCGACTGCAACGGCATCCCCGACAGCTCGATGGAGCAGTTGCGCGATCTGAACGTCCTCATTCTGGACGCGTTGCGGCCGAAGCCGCATCCCACGCACTTCTGCCTGAGCGAGAGTATCGAGGCCGCCGGGCGGATCAACGCACGCCGGACGCTATTCACGCATATCTGCCACCGCCTCGAACACGAAGCCGTCAACGCCGAACTGCCCGAACGAATGCAGCTTGCATACGACGGTATGATCGTGAAGGATGAATGATGGATGATGGGCCTTGCCGGCCGCCCCTGGAATGGAAGGCGAAGATTCATCCACGCAGGTCCCCGCAATGGGTGGGCAGGCACCTGGAGCACGAAGAATAGAGCGGACAGGGCATGCAGGCAAGTCCCGTCAGGGACGCAGTAGGAAAGCCCACGGCAACGCCGTGGGCGAACGTGACGTGTAACACCACAGCCCCTTGGGGGCGAAGTAATGCCGGGAATCGGCAGCCCTGCCCATGCGGAGAATGTTCCCATGGAGAACCGAGACCGTTACGCTGATATCGCAGAGATATTCTCGAGCATCCAGGGCGAGGGAGTATACGTCGGCCGCCGGCAGATATTCATCCGGTTCTGCGGATGCAATCTCAACTGCCGATATTGCGACACCGAAGCGGCGGCCCGCGTGGGGCAGCCTTTCCAGGCTGCCGATGATGTCCCCACCAGGTGCCTCGCCGAGCCGGCTCCCGGACGCCCCGCCGTCGAGCACGAGAATCCAATAGCCGCCAATGACCTCGCAAAGATGGTCTCAAAGCTGAATAAGCCGACCGGGCTGCACCAGGCGATCAGCATAACCGGCGGCGAGCCGCTGCTGCACGCGGGCTACCTGCTCGAGGCCCTCGGCCCGCTCCGCGAACTCAACCTGCCGATCCACCTCGAAACCAACGGCTCCCTGCCCGATGAACTCGAGCGGATAGCCGACCTTATCGACGTGGTTGCGATGGACGTCAAGATCGAGTCCGCCACCGGAGAGCCGCCACGGTTCGACGCCAACCGCCGCTTCCTCGCTGTCGCAGCGCGCAGGGAGGTCTTCATCAAGGTGGTCTTCAGTGATAGCATAACCGACGCGGAGATCGACGAGATCATCGGAATTGCCGAAGCGATCGAGAGGCCGGTGCCGGTCATCTTACAGCCGGTAACTCCCCGTCGCGGGGTAGCCGCGCCCGGGCCCGCGACAATGTTTGCCGTTCAGCGGAAGCTCGCCGCACGCGGGGTCGATTCCCGCATCATCCCGCAGGTGCATCTGGTGCTGGGGGTGAAGTAGGGGGTGATGGGTAACGGTCAAGCGTGACCGTCTTTAGAGAGACGTGCGAAGCGCGGCTTTTCAACGTAAGTGTCGATGCATCTTGTTGGGCATCTATGCGTGTTGCCTTTGGTAGGCATTCCTAATTGCCTCGATAAGGTCTCTTCCAATTGTCTCATACTGAGCGAACTTTGCGATGTTGTCGTGGCGAAGGTGGAGTTGGCCTTCGCCCACGTTCCCACGATGCTGGCCTCTCGAATAGTACCGATTTGCTTCCAGTTCCTTTGACGCCAGCACCCAATATCGAATCTTGTCTCGCCAGACCGCAACCCAGACGAAAACGTCGCAACACCCTGGTTTGACTTGCTGGAAGTTCATGTCAAACGGCCTATCGGAGTCCGAACAAAGCGCCTTGACGTAGAGGGCTGCCTGCGACTCGAAGTCAACGGCTCTTGAAGCCTTGACTTCGATCGTAATCTTGCCATCCAAATAGAAATCATATTGGCCTGAGTAGTCCGGGTCCTTCTTCTTGGATGGCCTCTCGAGTTCTGGAACAAGTTCCCTGAGATGACCCTGAGCCCAAGTCTCTCCAAATCCGCGAGGTGCGCTGATTTCGAAAATATAGAGGTACATGTTGCGCTCGACGTACTCATCACGCAGAGCATAATAATCGTCCAGACTCAGCTTCTCCCTGCCAAGCAGAGTGGAGATCATGTAATCATACTCGTTGAACGGATATACAGAAATCAAATTCTCAAGTCGTTCGTATATCTCCGCAGCATCCTCAAGCTCCGAGATCAGCTCTTCCAGATGATTCTTCAGTTTTTCCACTGCCACAGATCCAATACGGGGTGTTCAGTTTCTTCCACTTCATGAAGTTCTTGCTCGAATGCATTTCCATTCTGCCAACCAGTCTTCCCGAAGGCTCGCAAGCGTTCCAATCTACGAATCATGATCTCACAATAGATGGGGTCTGTGTCACAGATGAAGCACTGGCGCTTTAGCCGTTCAGCGGCGATGAGAGTAGTTCCTGAGTGAGCGAAGAAGTCAATAACCGCATCCCCCTCTTTGGAGCTCGCAATGATAAGTCGCTCAATACACTTCAGGGGTTTCTGAGCGTAGCAACCGTTGACATTCTGTTCCATCCGATAAAACACCTGCTGGACATCTACCCATACATTTCCCGGGCGAATGTTCTTTGACTTGCTTCGTTCCATGTTCTCGGTTTTCTTTCCGTTGATGTCTTTGTAGTAGCCGCGCAAGATTTTCGGAATATCTGTGTACTGAACAGTAAAGTCGGGATTGCCCTTGACGTAAGAAAGGCATTCCTGTCTGACGGCCATCCAGTTCTTCTGCGTGCCATATCCCCTTTGGTTTCGCATCGTAATGAAAGAGCGGGACGCGAAGTCCTTGAATCTACGCATCATAAGCATGAAATCGGGTAGCGGCTGAAATCCTTCATTTTGGTCTGCCCCCAACCACACGTACAGCGAAGCGTCATCAGCCAAAGAAGCGTTAGTGGTTTCTATCCATTTCTCACACCATGCGATAAAATCGGCAACGGATCGGGTCCCGAAGGCTACGAGGTTGTATGGAGGATCATGAATGGCCAGCTGCGCCTTCTGCCCATCCATCAACTCCTGGATTTGCGCAGAAATGGTTGCATCAACGCAACCCACTCTGTGTCCTCGCTGGGGATCCGTCCATATCTCTCCCGGCGCAAGTCGACAAGATGGCAATAGCGCCTGACGCGTTTCTTCGTCCTCGTCCAGTCTATGTAGCGCGTGGTTCTTCATATTCTCATTTCATCCCCAACGGCACCTTTTCACCCGTTCCAACTTCCACGCCAATTCTACCCTCTCATGACCCCTCTGTCAAACGCCACATCGGCATTTCCGAGGCTCTCTCGGTGTGAGCTTAACGCTTCGCTCGTCTGCGGCTCATTATGCTGCACGCGAAGCTCACCACACGCCGCGTCGATTCCCGCATCATTCCGCAGGTGCATCGGGTGTTGGGGGTGGGGTAGGGGGGGGTCGGATGGTGATCCTGCTCGCGATCTCGCGCGCGTTTGAAAACATCAGCCATCAGTCCTTGTTCTCCGTCCCTGGCATAACTCGTCCCAGTATCCAACACATCCGACCCGTCACGGCGCGCACCAGCGGGCTGTTCCATCGGGGTCAAACAGCAACAGAGAAGACTCCGGGTAATTGATCGTCTTGCCGTCGGGTGTCTTGGTCAATGTTCCCCCCAAGCAGGCGCGGGGGTTGCCGTTCTCGTCGATCAGGGTCAGCGCCGGCCCGTCCTTGTCCACGCTCAGCATGGCGCGGGTGTTGCCGTTCTCGTCCCACAGGTCGAGCCTCGGCCCGTCCTTGCCCACGCCCAGCACAGCGCGGAGCTCCCCCTTCTCGTCGATCAGGGCCAGGCTCGGCCCCTCATTGAGCACGACCAGTCCGCCGCGGCTCTCGCCGTTCTCGTCCTCAAGGACGAACTTTCGGGCGCGGATTTCCTTCGCTCCGGTCATGATCATACCGGCCCCGGCGGGCTGCGCCGGCGCCGGCGCCGGCCCAACGGCCCAGGCAATAAGGCCGATCCCAAGGCAAAGGGCCGCCCCGGCCAGCAGCCAGAGGTTGCAGCGATTCACGCGGCTCAGCTTCTTCTCCAGATTCTCCAGGCGTTCTTCGGTGGTCATGCGTGGTTTCCTTTCTTCTTCGCCACTTTCTTTTTCGCTGGCATAGTCTATCCTTAGTGCCACCAGCACCTTTTCCCCTGCACCAAGTTTCACGTTAATTATACCCTCTCATGATCGCCCTGTCAAACGCCAGATCGGAATTTTTGGCTCTCTCTCCGTGCGGGGTTGACGCTTCGCTCGTCTGCGGCTCATCACGCTGCAAGCGAACCTCGCCGCACGCGGCATCGATTCCCGCATCATTCCGCAGGTGCATCGGGTGCTGGGGGTGAAGTAGGGGCCGATGCCACGGGCTACGGCACCTCAGCCGGCACCTCTGTCCGCATGGTGCGGGCGATTGTGGCGACGTAGACCTTCCTCGCGCCGGCGTCGAGCAGTTCGCGCGAGCATTCCGCGGCCGTCGCGCAGGTCGTCATTACGTCGTCGATCAGCAGGAGCGTCCGCCCCGTGATGGCTTTCGGCCTGCGGACGCTGAACGCTCCGCGAAGCTGGAGCATTCTCTGGGCGCCGCTGCGCGTTGTCTGCGATGCAGTGGCCACCACCCGTCTCAGGTGGCCATCAAGCACGGGCAGGCCGAAATGCGCCGCAACGTGCCGGGCCAGCAACTGCGATTGATTGAATCCGCGAGACAGCGCGCGGCGCCAGTGCAGCGGCACCGGTACGACGGCATCGGCCTGCCCGGCGAGCCCCGCTGCCGCCAGGCGTTCGATCAGCAGCTCCGACAGCGGTTTCGCCAGCGCGCGGTGCCCGGCCAGCTTGAACCTGAGGATCATCTCTCGCCCGCCGCCCGCATACCTGCAAGGGGCGACCGCCCGCGCGAAGAATAGCGGCTTGCCGGCGCACGATGGACATCTGGCGGAG
>JAUWKK010000001.1 GCA_030614245.1 Planctomycetota bacterium
CGCCACGTCCGGCGGCTATCGGCGGGCACTCTACATCGAAGACAAGCGATACTCGCATATCATCGACCCGCGAACCGGACGGCCCGCCGAACACGTGGCAAGCGCGACGGTCATCGCTCCCGATCTCACAACCGCCGACGCTCTCGCCACCGCGCTCTGCGTGCTCGGCCCCGACGATGGAATCAAGATCATTGACAACCTTGACGCAACTGAAGCATTGATATTGAGCCGACATGGTGCTATTCTACGGGCCGCGATTTCCAAAGATTTTGCCAAGTATGTGAACGAAGGTCTTGACACACTGGTTGAAATGAAAAATGGCAAGAATTGAACCATTCCGGGGTTTGCGCTACAACCCGCAGATTGTGAAAGACGTCTCCCGTGTTGTCGCGCCTCCGTATGATGTTATTTCGCCACAACAGCGCATCAAACTGAACCGGAAGGATCCGCACAACATCGTCCGCCTGATACTGCCCAAGGACCCGCCTCATGTCGCGCACGGAGACCGCTACCGCATGGCCGCCCGTTACCTCGAGACCTGGCTCGAAAAGAAGGTGCTTATCGAGGACCCTGAGCCTGCGATCTACGTGCTCGACGATACATTCCAGCACGACGGCGAAACCTACACCCGCCGCAGCTTCGTTGCAGCGGTGCGGCTCGAGAAGCTGGGAAAGGGCGCCATATTCCCCCACGAGGAGACAATGCCGGGGCCGGTTGCCGACCGCCTGAAGCTGCTCGAAAGCACCAGGACGAATCTCAGCCCGATCTTTGCTCTCTTCCTCGACGATGGTGAAACACAAGCCGTGCTGGACTCCGCACCCATCAGCAAGCCATTGCACACCGCCGTCGATCAGGATGACGTTCGGACTTCACTGAGAGTAATCACCGATCGGGACGCTATCGCCGCCCTGCAGGCATCTATGCTCTCGCGGACGCTGCTGATCGCCGACGGCCACCATCGGTACGAAACAGCCCTCGCGTACCGAGGCCCGAAGCCTACCGGCAAGCTACACGACTACGTCATGATGGCATGCATATCATCGCTCGACCCCGGGCTGCTGATTCTGCCAACGCACCGGGTGATAAAGGCCGGGGACACGTTCGACGAGGGGAGATTCTTCAGGCGGGCCGCGGGCAAGTTCGAGGTCACGCGGCTCCGAGTCTCCGAATCCCACCCGGCCGACGTGCTCCTCAACGCCATCGACAAGATAGACCGCCACGTGTTCGGCGTCTACACGTCCTCAGGACAGATGGCTGTGCTCAGACTGCTCGACGACGACCTTGTAATGGAAAACCCTGCGCCCCACACCGACGAGTGGAAGCAGCTCGAGGTCGCCGTATTGCACCGGTTCATCCTGCTCGAACTGCTCGATATCGACAGCGACGCGGCCAAAGATGGCGAAAGAGTCAAGTACTCCCGCGATGCCAGTAAGGTTGTCGAACTCGTCCAGCAAGGCAAATACGACGTGGCGTTGCTTATCAAGCCGACGCGCATCTCGCAGATGAAGTGCGTTGCAGCAGCCAACGAACGAATGCCACCGAAATCGACTTACTTCTATCCCAAGTTGCCGTGCGGCCTTGTGCTGCGCAGGCTGGAAAGTCAGTGATCAGTAATCAGTGATCAGTGCTGGATATGACCTGGATACTGGACACTGCACACTGCACACTGCACACTGCACACTGGATACTGCTTACTGGATACTGGAAAGGTATTGCATTGAGGAAGAATTTCATTCTCGCACCCGGCCCCACGCCTGTGCCGCCCGAGGTGCTGTTGAAGATGGCCCAACCTATCATTCACCATCGAACTCCGCAATTCGAGGCCATACTCGCCGAGGCTATCGGGCAACTCAAGGAGATGCTCCGGACATCGAACGAAACTCTGATCCTGACGAGCTCAGGTTCGGGCGCTCTCGAGGCCGCCGTCGTCAACACGCTCGGTTCCGACGAGAAAGCACTCGTAGTGCGCGGCGGGAAGTTCGGAGAGCGATGGGGCAATATCTGCGATGCGTTCGGCATCCCGTTCACTCCCATAGACATCGAATGGGGCACGGCGGTTGATCCCGAAACCATCCGCGAGCACCTCGAAGCCGACCCCGGCATAGGTATTGTCTGCACAACACTGTGCGAAACGTCGACCGCCACCGTGACAGACGTGGAAGCGATCGGCAGGATCGTGGGCAAGACCGACGCCGTGCTGGCCGTCGACGGGATAAGTTCCGCCGGCGCGATCCCCCTGGAAACCGACGGCTGGGGCATCGACCTGCTGGCAGTCGGCTCGCAGAAGGCCCTGATGCTCCCGCCGGGCCTCGCGGCGCTCGCCGTCAGCAAGAAGGCCTGGGCCAGGATCGATGCAGCCCCCAGCCGCTCTTTTTACTTCAGCCTCAAGCAGGCGCGAAAGGCCAATCAAAAACGCTCGACGCCCTGGACGCCCGCGCTCACGCTCGTCATCGGACTGCACGAAAGCCTCAGGCTGATACACGAAGAGGGCGTCGAGACGATCTGGGCGAGGTGTGCACTCCAGGCGAGAGCCGTCCGGGCAGCCGCGGCGGCACTCGGCCTCGAGCTGCTGTCGAGTTCGCCCGCAGACTGCGTGACGGCCATCAGGCTGCCCGAAAACGTCGATGGAGCCGCAATCGTCAAGAAGATGCGCGACGAATACGGCGTAACCGTCGCAGGGGGCCAGGAGCACCTGAAGGGCAAGATCTGCCGTATCAGCCACATGGGCTATGTGACCAGATTCGACCTTATCGTGGCCGTAAGCGCCCTTGAGATGGCGCTTGCCGACGCCGGCGCCGACGTCCGGCTCGGAGCCGGTGTCGCGGCAATGCAAGAGGTCTTCATCAAAGCCGACAGCATATGTCATTCTGAGGGAAGCGAAGCGACGAAGAATCCTTCGCATCTCAACGCTAAAGCGATCAAAGATGCTTCGCGAAGAGCTCAGCATGACAGGATAGCCGACAAAGAATAACTGCGAGATCGCACAACTATGAATGACAATTACCGCGTGTTGATTGCCGATAAACTCCCACCCGCCGCAGCGGAGATACTCGAACGTGAGCCGCGGATAGAGGTCGATACTAATGTAGGCCTCTCGCCCGACGAGCTCAAGAGCATCATCGGTTCCTATCACGGGATCGTCGTCCGCAGCGCCACGAAGCTCACAGCCGACGTAATAGAGAAGGCGGACAACCTGCGCGCAATCGTACGTGCGGGTGTCGGTGTCGATAACGTCGATATCGACGCCGCCAGCATCAAGGGCATCGTCGTGATGAATACCCCGTCGGGCAACACGGTCTCGACGGCCGAGCACGCCATCGCGATGATGATGGCAATGTCGCGGAACATCCCCCGTGCGTGCGAATCGCTGCGCGCCGGGAAATGGGACCGCAAGGCCTTCACCGGCACACAGCTCTGCGGCAAGACAATAGGGATCATCGGCCTCGGGCGGATCGGCATCGAAGTCGCCCGACGCTGCAGCGCTATGGGAATGACGCTGCTCGGCTGCGATCCCTACATCACCCGCACGAAGGCCGAGCAGGAAAAGGTCGATCTGTGCGGACTCGAAACCATCTACAAGCGGGCCGACTTCATCACGGTTCACACGCCGCTGACCGACAAGACGCGCGGGATGATCGGGAGGGAACAGTTTGCAATGATGCAGCCCGGTGTGCGGATCATCAACTGCGCCCGCGGCGGGATCGTCGACGAAGAGGCTCTCGCCGAGGCGCTCAAGGAAGGGAAGGTCGCGGGCGCTGCTCTCGACGTGTACACATCCGAGCCGCCTGCAAATCGCGAGCTCGTCGAGTTGGACAACGTCGTCGCGACGCCGCACCTGGGCGCATCCACCAGCGAAGCGCAGCTAAACGTCGCGCTCGACGCCGCACGGCAACTGTCCGACGCACTGCTCGGACGAGGGATCATCAATGCGAGCAACTTCCCGGCGCTGGACGCCAAGGAGGCCGATCAACTCCAGCCGGTGTGCGCGCTGGCAGAAAAAATCGGCGCGCTCCAGGCCCAGCTCATCCACGGCCGGATTCAGAGCGCGGCGATCACTTATTACGGCGAACTCGCCGATGCCGACGTCCGCCCGGTCACCCGCAGCCTGACGGCAGGTCTGCTCAAGCCCGTGCTCGAGAATGTCAACATCGTCAACGCACCCGTCCTCGCCGAGGCGCGCGGTATTTCGGTGACGGAAACCAAATCGAGCGAAGCCACCGATTTCACCAGCCTCATATCGGTCACCGTCGCCACCGCCCAGCGGGAAATCACGGTCAAAGGCACAGTTTTCGGCAAAGCCGAGCCGCGGATCGTCGGGATCGACGACTATCGCGTCGAGGTGATCCCCCGAGGCCACGTGCTGATCATCTTCGATGAAGACCGCCCGGGCCTGATAGGAGCCATCGGCACGCTGCTGGGCCAGGCCGGCATCAACATCTCCTGCATGACATTCGGCCGCAAAGAGGCCGGCGGCGAGGCCATCACAGTGCTCAACATCGATGGCCCGACTTCGCCGGCACTGCTCGAACAGATCGGGGACGTACCCAATGTTATCGCCGCACACCTCGTTCACCTGTGAGGCAAGTATGGACGAACTGGTCTTCCGCAAGGCGCGGGTCGCCGACGCGCCGGAAATCCATGAGTTGATCAACCGGTTCGCCGGCGATAACCTGATGCTGCCGCGGCCGCTGATGGAAATCTACGAGACCATCCGCGATTTCCAGGTCTGTCTGGACTCCGGCAGAGTCGCAGGCTGCTGCGCATTGCATGTCTCGTGGCAGACTCTGGGCGAAATCCGCTCGCTGGCCGTCAATCTCGGTCATCAAAGGAAGGGCGGGGGCAATTGCCTGGTGGACTCCTGCCTCGAAGACGCCGGCGAGATCGGCATCGAGAGAGTTTTCGTCCTCACCTACGTGCCGGATTTCTTCACCAGGAAGGGATTTGAGCCGATACCCAAGGACGATCTGCCGCACAAGATATGGGCGGACTGCGTGCGCTGCCCGAAGTTTCCCAATTGTGATGAAGAGGCGCTAATCAGGTCCGTCCGACGCAAATCCGGGAACGATTGATGGCCCGAGAACGCAAGACGCTGCTGAGCCGATTCTTCCTCAGAGGCATAGCCGCGCTCTTGCCGACGCTGATCACCATCTTCATCATCTACCGCATCGCCTCCTTCGTACACGACAATCTCGGCGAGCCGATCAACAACCTCATCGCCATGCTGCCGGGCATTGAACGCGCGACTCTCCCGCCACTCCTGGGCGATGCTGCCGGCGTGCTCGCCATACTGCTCGTGTGCATGCTTTTCGGCTTCTTCCTGACAAGCTTCATCGGCCGCAGGCTCTATAAGATCGTCGAGGACGCCGTCGCACGGCTGCCGATACTAAGGGTAATATACCCGCCTATCAAGCAGCTCACCGATTTCTTTCTCTCCGAACGGCGGAGGTTCGGCCGTGTCGTCTCCGTGGAGTACCCGCGAAAAGGGCTCCGTTCGATTGGGTTCGTCACCGGCGAGGCGATGAAAGACGTCAAATTCCCCGGCGACAAGAAACTCCTGACGATCTTCATTCCATCTTCGCCGACACCGATGACAGGCTACGTGATCATGCTGCCTGAAGATGAAGTCCAGCCGCTGGACATCTCCGTGGACGAGGCGCTTCGGTTCACCATTTCAGGTGGAGTTCTCGTACCTCCCAGCCAGCAGCCGCTGGGGGCAGATACGAATGACGTCCCGGCCGAAGATACCGGGCACAAGCCACCCTCACAATAAGGAGACGGGACATGCCCCGCCATGTTACATCCTGGATCGTGATGTGTATCTGTTCAGCACTGGTCCTCGCCGGAGAAGCCGCGAAACCAGCCGATCCGCCCGGGAAAAAGGTCGGAAAGATACCAGCATACTACTGCGAACTCGCCGTCGTACACGCCAGCTACAACAAGATTGACGAGGCCGCCAAGTGCTATGCCGAGGCCATCAAGCTCGAAGAAACCCCCGCCGCTAAAGCCGAATACTCCATGACCCTCGGCGAACTGCTCGTCAAGCACAACAGGCCCGCCGATGCCGGGAAGATTTTTCTCGAGACTATCGGCGCGGCCAAAGAGCGGGACGCGTTCAAGCTGTGCCGGAGAGCTGCAACCGCATGCCGGAAGGCCAAGCAGAATGACCTGGCCGAACTGCTGCTGAAGAAGGCCGTCGAACTCGCCAAAGACCCGCGCGACAAAGCCTCCGCCCGTATGCAACTGATGATATTCCGCAAGGCGACCGACCAGGTGGACGCGATCGCCGTGGAATTTCTCAAGCGCCTCAAGGCCAATCCCAGGGACGAAGAGGCGCTCGCGTGGCTCGCCGAGTTCTACCTGCTGATCGAGAATAACATCGAAAAGGGCGCCCGAACCTACGAGAAGTTGCTCGCACTCCGGCCCGACGACCCCCAAATCCTCGAGGAACTTGCCGTCCTCTATCTCACCAACACCGAGTCGGCGATGGCCATCGAGATGTTTAAGCGAATGGCCGAGGCCGACAAGACGCGCGCCGCTTACGCCTTCGAGCAGATCGCCACCATCGAGGCGCTCAACGGCAACATCAAGAAGGCCATCGAATGGAACAACAGGGTGTTCGCTGCCGGCGGAGAGACCCCCGACCGCCTCTTCCGCCAGGCCAAGCTTTACACCAGGGACAAGCAGTTCAAGAAGGCCATCGAGCATACAAAGAAGGCCATCGCGGGCAAGTCGGCCAAGGGTGAATCCGTCGATACCTGCCAGTTGGAGCTGATAAAGATCTACAAGCTCACCGGCCGCACGCAGGACGCGATAAAGCTCGCGGAGCACATCGTCGAGACGACCAAATCCGACCGCACCCGCCGCATCGCGAAGGCACAGCTCGACGTACTCAAGGGTAAGAACGCTCCGAAGAAGAACGAGAAAGAATAGTCGGGAAGGTTGCGCCCCCGCCGTGCAAATAGCGGATTGTGTGTGAAGGAGTGCTACAACTGCCGCATGAGCCGCAGGTCGTTTTCGAAGAGGAGTCGCAGGTCTCTGATGCCGAAGCGGTACATCGCGGCGCGGTCTATGCCCATGCCGAAGGCGCAGCCGGTGTATTCGTCGGGGTCATAGCCGCCGGCCTCGAAGACGTTGGGGTCGACCATTCCGGCCCCGAGCAGTTCGGTCCAGCCCTTGCCCTGGCAGGCGGGGCAGCCTTCCCCGTGGCAGAAGGTGCATGAAATATCGACCTCGGCGCTCGGCTCGGTGAACGGGAAGAACGACGGCCGGAACCGCGTGCGGGTGTCGGGTCCGAAGAAGGCCTTCATCGCTTCGCTCAGGACGGCCTTGAGGTCTGCGAAGGTGATGTCCGGGCCGACTGCGAGGCCCTCGATCTGGTGGAAGACGGGGAAATGGCTGGCGTCCGCGGTATCTCTGCGGAAGCATTTTCCGGGCATGATGATGCGCAGGGGCGGCTTACGGGTTGCCATCGCGCGGATTTGGACGGGCGAAGTGTGCGTGCGCATCAGGTGTTTGTCGTCGATATAGAGCGTATCCCACGAGTCTCTCGCCGGGTGCTCGGGCGGCATGTTGAGTGCTTCGAAGTTATAGTAGTCGGTTTCGAGGTCGGGGCCGAAGACGCACTCGAAGCCCATGCGCGCGAAGATGCCAACAAGTTCGTTCCAGGCTCGTGTGACTGGATGCAGGTGGCCGAGCTTTGGGGCGATACCCGGCAGGGTAACGTCGAACTGCGGCCCGGCGGGTTTTGCCGGCGAACCGGATCCCAGGGCAGCCTCGCGCTCGTCGAGCGCCGCCATGATGGCCGTTTTCACTTGATTGGCAAGTTTGCCGGCTGCGGGTTTCTGTTCGGCGGGGAGCGAGGGCATCAGCCCCATGATCTTCTTGACGGCGCCCTTGCGGCCCAGGTAGTGGATGCGGGCGGCTTCGAGATCTTCTTCGTTCTCGGCCGCCGCGATGCTGCTGAGAGCTTCCCGGCGAAGCTGCTCAAGTTGATCGAGCATCAGACGGTCCTCAGTTCACAGCGGCTTTGGCCAATGTGCAGATTTCGTCGAATGCCCTCGGGTCGTTCACTGCCATTTCGGCCAGCATCTTGCGGTCGATCTTAACATCGGCCTTGTTCATTCCGTTAATGAGTTCGCTGTAGCGGAGACCGCGCGTTCCGCAGGCGGCGTTGATGCGGACAATCCAAAGTCTTCGGAACTGTCGTTTGCGCGCGCGACGGTCGCGATATGCGTAGCTTTCGGCCCGCAGGGCTGCCTCGACAGCGGTGCGATAGAGCCGATGGCGGCCGCCGACGTAGCCTTTGACGCGCTTCATCAGGCGTCTCTTCGCTCGCCTGCGTGCGGGAACACTTCTGGCTCTCGGCACTGTAATCTCCTTCGGTGGTGTGCCTGCCGTTCCAGAAAGTTGAGAGGTGAGAAGAGCGTTCTTCTCCTTCTACTGCTCTACTTTCAACTCTCTCCTCACTCAGGCGGGCAGGCGGGTCAGTTGGGCTTATAGGCGAGGCAGCGGCTGATGTCTCTCGTTTCTGCTTTTGAGACGGCGGCGTCGCGGCGGAGTTGGCGCACTTTCTTGCCGCGCTTGTGCGCCATCAGGTGGCTCTTGCCGGCATGGCGGCGGACGACCTTGCCATTCTTGGTCAATCTCACTCGCGCCCTCAATCCTTTATGTGTCTTAAGTTTAGGCATTGTCAATTTCCTCTGTGCCCATTCAGGGCACGTAAACAATTCCATCTCACGGCGTGAGAGACCGGATGCATCCGGCCCCGCCCGCTATTTCGGGATAAGAATGACCAGCATCTTCCGGCCTTCCATCTTCGGCATCTGCTCGACCTTTGCCACGTCTTGGAGTTCGCTGACGAACCTCTCTATCATCTCGCGGCCAAGTTGGGTATGCACCATCTCGCGCCCCTTGAACGTCACGGTAACCTGCACACGATGGCCCTCGACAAGGAACTCTCTTGCGTGGTTGACGCGGTACCCGACGTCGTGCGTGCTGGTCTTCGGGTGGAGGCGTATCTCCTTGATTTGGCTCCCTCGATGCTGCCTGCCCTGGTGCTGGCGTTTTTTCTGGCGATACTTGTGCTTGCCGTAGTCGAGAATCTTGCAGACGGTCGGCTCGGAATCCCCGGCCACCTCGACAAGGTCCAAACCGGCTTCTTTCGCCATTCGAAGGCCCTCTTCGATAGGCACCACCCCCACCTGTTGCCCGTCTTGTGCAATCAGGCGGATGATGTCTACCTTGATCTGGTCATTTATTCTCAATCTTCTTTGAGGCATCCACTCCTCTGTCAACAGGGGTATTCAAACGAGCCCGAAGCTGCACTCAAGCATGAGTGCCCCGGCCCGAGCAGTCTCGAAAAGGCGGCTACGCCCCGCCTGCTGCTCATCCTTTATTATCGACCTCTTCCGACAGCTTTGCAATAGTCTCTTCCAGGGATAACGACCCCAGCGGTCCTTTTTTCTTGCTTCGCAGCGAAGCAGTGCCGTCGTTTACTTCGCGGTCGCCGATGATCAGCATGTACGGGACCTTCTCGATTGTGGCTTGTCGGACCTTCGCTCCGGTCTTCTCCTGCCGGTCGTCGAGGCCGGCTCTCAGCCCGGCAGCCTTTAGCCTGTCGACTATCCGCCGGGATGCTTCGAGATGCGCGTCGGCGATTGGCAGCACGCGGACCTGCTCGGGGGCCAGCCACAGCGGGAAGTCGCCGGCATAGTGCTCGATCAGTATCCCGAGGAACCGCTCGATGGACCCCAGGATCGCCCGGTGGATGACGACGGGCCGATGTTCGGCTCCGTCGGCCCCAATATACGTAAGATCGAAGCGCTCGGCGAACATCACGAGGTCTAGCTGCACGGTGGCGCATTGCCAGCTTCGGCCGCTGGCGTCGCGGATGTGGAAGTCGATCTTCGGCCCGTAGAAAGCTCCATCGCCTTCGTTGATCGTGTATTCGAGGCCCCGGCCGTCGAGCGCCTCGCGCAGCGCATCTGTGGCCTGGTCCCACAGTTCGTCGGGGCCCATGGCATCTTCCGGCTTGGTGGAAAGCTCGAGGGTGTAATCCATCCCGAAAGTCGTGTAGGCGTAATCGGCCAGGTCGATGAGGCGGTTGACCTCGTCGGTGATCTGCTCGGGGAGCAGAATGATATGCGCGTCATCCTGGGTGATATGCCTGACGCGCATCAGGCCATGCTTGACACCTGTCTTCTCGCGGCGGTGCACGATGCCGAGTTCTGCGTATCGGATGGGCAGTTCGCGATAGCTGTGCATGCGCGTCTTATAGATAAGCGCGTGGGCGGGACAGTTCATCGGCTTTACGGCCATCTCGACATCGTCGGACATCGTGAAGTACATGTGCTCGCGGTAGTGATCGAGATGCCCCGAGCGCTCCCATAGCTCCCGCTTGAGTATCAGCGGCGTGCGGACTTCGAGGTAATCGTAGTCCTTGAGCACATTCTGCCACCATTCGGTCAAAGCATTGAATAATATGGCTCCCTTTGGATGCCAGAATGCGGCCGCGGGGGCTTCATCGTGCATGCTGAACAGGTCTAGCTGCTTTCCAAGCTTGCGGTGGTCTCTGCGTTCGGCTTCTTCGCGGAGCCTGCGGTATTCCTTGAGTGCGGCCCTGTCGGCGAAGGCGACGCCCCAGATGCTGGACAGCATCGGATTAGCTTCGCTGCCGAGCCAATAATGCCCGGCGATGTTGGTGAGCATGAACGCGCCGAGCGCACCGGTGCCGGGAACGTGCGGGCCGCGGCAGAGGTCTTCAAAGTCGCCGTTGCGATAGAAGCTGATCGCTTCGCCTTCAGGCAGTTTCTCGAGCAGCTCGACCTTGTAAGTCTGCCCGGCCTCGCGCATCTTTTCGAGAGCTTCGTCTCTGGTGAGTTCGAAACGTTCGAAGGGTATATCCTCCTTGATGATGCGCTTCATTTCGGCTTCGATTTCCGGCAGGCCGTCGGGCTTGATGGCCGTGTCGAATTCATAATAGAATCCGTCTTCGACGGCCGGCCCGATGCCGAGCTTGACGTCCTCGTGCATGCGGCATACTGCCTGTGCCATCACGTGCGCCGTACTGTGCCGGAGCACACTGAGGCCCTCGGGGCTGTCGGCGGCGATCAGGTGTACTTCGCCTTCGGCGGGGGCCGGGGCGCTCAGATCGACCATATTGCCGTCGATCTTCGCCGCGACGACCCTGCCTTTGCCCTTGCGCGGTGCGGGTACGTTCGTCAGCGGACTTCCTGCTTCCACTTCTACTGTTGAGCCGTCCGGCAGGATTACCCTTACCACGATAGACACCTGCGCATTATTCAAGATGAGCCGCAGCGGGTGGTGGGCGATACAGGATTCGAACCTGTGACCTCATGCGTGTCGAGCATGCGCTCTAGCCGGCTGAGCTAATCGCCCATCGACTGCGGCCCGTCATCCAGCCGATTGGGTCAAGTTGTCACGTCTGCGGCCGGCCTGTTGCCAGAGACCGGCAGTCCAGCATAATACTATAGCGCCATTTCGCGGCTGCTTCAAGGCTCTTCGTCGGCGTCCTCTTCCGGTTCTTCGGGGACTGCATCGTCGGGAGCATCACGAGCGGGTGCTTCTTCGGCCTGAAGGGCTTCTTGTTCGGCGGGCTCCGGCTCTTCGCTTGCCTGTGGCTCGGGTGCCTTGGGTGCAGCCGGTGCGGATGTCTTTTCCTTGACCCGCATCTCGGCCTCGACGAGCTCGAAGAGCACCTGCGGGGCGTTGTCGCCGAGACGATGCGTATGCCAATGCAGGATTCTGGTGTAGCCTCCGGGACGGTCCACGTAGCGAGGACCGATCACCTCGAAGACCTTTCTGACGGCGTCCCTGTCGGCGAGAATCTTCATTGCTCTCCGTCGTGCTGCAAAATCTCCTCGCTTGCCCAGGGTGATGACTCTTTCAGCCAGCCTTCGAGCTTCTCTCGCCTTGGCGGGCGTGGTGATGATCCGTTCCATGTGGCCGGCTTCGTCATTGGGGTTGGCCAGGAAAAGGTTGCGGACGAGTGACCTTACCAGGGCGCGTCGTGGCCCTGTTTTCCGGCCCAGCTTTCGGCCGCTCTTTCTATGACGCATTGCTACGTTCCTTCCGAGGTCGTTTTTTCAATCAGCATTCCAACACCGAGTCCGAGGGCTTCGAGACTGGCCTTGATATCATGGAATGATGTCTTGCCGAGATTACGCAATGAGAGCAATTCGACTTCTGACATGCGAACCAGTTCACCAGCGGTCTTGATGCCTTGTGTTTCGAGGCAATTTGAAGCTCTGACGGTGAGGCCCAGTTGATCGATTGGTGTGTTGAGTTTTTCATCGAGACCTTCGGGCTTGGCGGTATCTTCCCGGACATCGGCGACGGGTTCCGGTGTCGGTGCGGGCAATTCAGGTGCCTCGCGGCCGAGGTCCTGGTATTGGACGAAGGGATCGAGATGCCGTCTGAGGATTTTTGCGGCCTCGACGATGGCTTCTTCAGGTGTGATCGAGCAATCTGTCCACACCTGTAGTATCAAGCGGTCGAAGTTTGTCATCTGGCCCACGCGGGTATCTTCAGCGGCGTAGCTGACGCGCGTAACGGGCGAGAACATCGAGTCGACGGCGATAAGCCCGATCGGTTCGCGCTCGTTCTCGCCGGCCATGACATATCCCCTGCCGCGCTTGCATTCCATCGTCAACTCGACGGGCGTGTCATCGGCCGTGACGGTGAACAGCAGCAGATCTTTGTTCAGGATGGTCACGTCGGGGTCCGTCTGGATCATTCCGGCGGTCACCTCGCCCGGTTCGGTGACGCTGAGCGAGATGGTCTTGACGACCCCCTGCTCGCAGTCCATACGCAGGCGGATCTGCTTGACGTTGAGGATGATATCGGTGACATCTTCCACAACGCCGGGGATGGTTGTGTATTGATGGGGCACGCCTTCGATTCGGACGGTGGTGATGGCAGCGCCTTCGAGCGAGGAAAGCAGCACTCGCCTGAAACTGTTGCCGATTGTCGTTGCGAATCCACGCTCGAACGGTTCGGCGGTGAATTTCCCATACTGCTGCGTCAGAGTCTCGCGCTCGGGCACCAGCCGCGTGGGCATCTCGAAGCTTTTCCACCTCTTTCGCTGAGGCATTCTTTAGTCCTCCCGACTATCCTGCCCGCCCGCCGGCGGGTCGGACGTCTGCGCGGCCTGAAGGCCGGGTATACTATTTGGAACAGAACTCTACAATCAACTGCTCTCGCACGGACACGGAGACGTCGTCGCGTGTCGGCAGTGTGGCGACGTTGATCTCCAGTTTGTCCGGTTCAATTTCTATCCAGGCCGGGCGTTCGCGGCCCTTGGTGGCTTCCAGGCTTTCGCTGACGGTCTTGCGAATTTTCTCTCGCTCGCTGAGAGTGATCTTGTCGTGCAGCTTCAGGCCGTAGGAAGCGACATCCACTCTGTGGTCATTGACGCGGACGTGCCCGTGATTGACGAGTTGTCGAGCCGCGGCTCTCGAGGGGGCCATTCCGGCCAGGAAGACTACGTTGTCAAGGCGCCGTTCGAGGGCCGTGAGCAGGTTTTCGCCCGTATTGCCTCTGGTGCGCTCGGCCTTGCGGAAGTAGTTGCGAAACTGCTTCTCGAAGATGCCGTATGCGCGCTTGACTTTCTGTTTTTCTCGAAGCTGTATGCCGAATTCCGAGAACTTACCCCGGCGCCACGAGTGGGCTCCGGGCGGGTAATCCCGGCGGCTCAGCGCGCACCTCGCCGTATCGCAACGGGTGCCCTTCAGGAAGAGCTTCATACCCTCGCGGCGGCAGAGCTTACACTTGGGTCCGGTGTATCGAGCCAATGTTTCCTCCTTGGACGGATATGTTGAAGAGGCTTCAGTCCTCAGGCTTCAGGAGAAAAGATGCAGGCGGCATGCCTGAAGTCCGTAGCCTGTAGCCTGTTAATCAGACGCGCCGCCTCTTGCGCGGGCGGCAGCCGTTGTGCGGCAGCGGGGTTACGTCATCGATACCCTTTATCTCCAATCCGGCGGCCTGAAGCGACCTTATGGCGGATTCGCGGCCTGAACCGGGGCCTTTCACTTGGACCTGTACTTGCCTCATTCCCATCTTGACGGCCTTTTGTGCGACGGCTTCGGCGGCTCGTTGTGCGGCGAAAGGTGTGCTCTTGCGCGAGCCCTTCATGCCGATCGTGCCGGCGCTGGCCCAACACATGACGTCGCCGTTGTTATCGGTGATGGTGATGATGGTATTATTGAAAGTGGCTTTGATGTGGGCTACGCCATGGCTGACGTGCTGCCTGACGCTGCGTCGGCTTTCTCTCTTGCCTTTCGCCATTTGATGCGGGTCTCCTGTATACTGTTACAATAGCCGGTAGCGTGCTTCAGCCTGGGGTCAGCCTTTGCCCGGTGCGGTTTTCTTGCCGGCGACGGTACGTTTTCGGCCTTTTTTTGTTCGGGCATTCGTGCGCGTTCGCTGCCCGCGGCAGGGCAAGCCCCGGCGGTGGCGCAGGCCTCGATAGCAGCCGATCTCGCGCAGGCGCGATATGTTCTGTGCAACCTGTCGGCGCAGTTCGCCTTCGACTCTGACGTTTGCGTCGATCACCGATGCGAGACGGCTCAGTTCGTCTTCGGTCAGGTCGCGCCCGCGTGTGGACGGTTCGATTCCCGTCTCTTTGCAGATGCGTGCTGCCGTGGTGTGGCCTACTCCGTGGATATAAGTGAGCCCGATAACTATGCGCTTGTTGTTCGGTACGTCTACGCCGATTAATCTGGGCATCTCGACATCACCTCGCTACGTTTGGCCCGCGTTGGGCGCATTGTCTCCTGTCAGCCCTGACGCTGTTTGTGCCGGGGATTCGTACAGATCACTCTCAAGACGCCTTTGCGCCGTACGAGCTTGCAGTTCTCGCAGACGCGCCTGACAGATGCTCTCACTTTCATCGCTCATCCTCGCTGTGTGGCTATGGGACACGGTACACGATGCGGCCTTTGGTCAGGTCATAAGGTGACATCTCAACCGTAACCTTGTCGCCCGGTAGTATCCGGATGAAGTGCATCCGCATCTTCCCAGAGACGTGGGCGGTAATCAGGTGTCCGTTCTCCAGTTCGACGCGAAAGACGGCGTTCGGCAGTGCAGCCTTCACAACCGCTTCGACTCGAATGGGTTCCGCCTTGGCCACAACCATGTGCTCCTGCTGGTCATGCGGAGCTCTTCGCGAAGCATCTTTCGCCAGTTGAAGCTGCCATAGGCAGCCAGGCGCCTGCCCGCCGGAGGCGGGCCTGGGGCCAAAGATTCTTCGCTTCGCTCAGAATGACATGATCTGGGATTCCTGTCTCGGTCGCTTATGGGACAGTCAGTGCGACGGCTCTATCTTCGGTAACCGCCACAGTATGTTCAAAATGAGCCGAAAGGCTCCCGTCAGTTGTAACGGCCGTCCAGCCGTTCTTGAGCGTCTTGACGCCGTAGTCGCCGGCGTTGACCATCGGCTCGATTGCGAGTGTCATTCCCTTTTCAAGGACGATGTCGCCGAGCTGCGATGTGACGTAGTTCGGCAGTTGCGGCTCTTCGTGCATCTTCTGGCCGATACCGTGTCCGGTGAACGCCCTGACAACGGAGAACCCGGCGCTCTCTACGTGGTGCTGCATTTCTTTGGCCACCTGAAGCCACGTGACTCCAGGCCGCACCATCTTGACGGCCACTTCCAGTGCCTGCCGTGTCGTGTCGATCAGGCTGCGTGCGAGGTTGTCAATCGGCTTGACGGCGACGGTAATCGCCGCATCGCCGCAGTAGTTCTTGAGCCTGACGCCCATGTCAATGCTCAAGATGTCGCCGGTCTTCAGTTTTCGGCCATCCGGAATGCCATGCACGACCTCGTCGTTGAGCGATGCGCAGATGGCCGCAGGGAAGGCCGGTCTGCCGGCTGCGGCTCCATAGCCCTTGAATATGGGCTCGCCGCCTGCCGAACGGAACAGTTCCTCGATGGCTGCATCGATCTCGAGCGAAGTCATGCCCGGCCTGGCCATTTTTCTGACCAGGTCAAGGCCCTTCGCCACCAGCCTGCCCGCCTCCCTCATCCGCGCGATCGCCCGGCTGGATTTCAGAACGATCAACCTGCGTATTCCCTTTCCAAACCCGCCTGCCAGCGGGCAGGGAGGGCAGAAGTGCTGGTTTCTTGTCAATCAGGCGCTCGAGAGCACGTCGAGCTTCAATTCGATGGCATCGGCGAGGGCCTCCACTCCCTGGTCGCCGGGGATATCGATCAGTACGCCGGTGCCGCTGTAGTAATCGATGAGCGAGGCGGTCTGTTCGTGGTACTGCCTGAGCCGCTCTTCGACGCTCTCGGGGCGGTCGTCGGCCCGCTGGATGAGGCTGGCGCCGCAGTCGTCGCACTTGCCATCTTCCTTCGGCGGCATCCACAGAATGTGGTATCCTCTCTTGCATTGGGGGCAGAGTCGTCTGCCCGATAGGCGCTTTTCGCACACTTCATCGGGTGTGGCTATGTTTATGACCGCGTCGAGCCTGGTTCCCATGGCAGCGAGTATTCTATCGAGAGCTTCGGCCTGCGGAAGGGTTCTGGGGAAGCCGTCGAGCATGAAGCCGCCGGTGCAGTCGTCCTGCTTGAGACGCTCCTCGACGACGCCTATGACAACTTCGTCGGGCACGAGTTTGCCGGCGGACATGTATTCCTGCGCTTTCAGGCCCATACGTGTCCCGCTGTCCGAGGCAGCCCTGAAAACATCTCCGGTGGAGATGTGCGTGATGCGGCGTGCCTGGGCTATTTCTATTGCTTGTGTGCCCTTGCCGGCCCCTGGTGGTCCCAGGATTACTATTCTCATCTTCGCCCTTTCATCGTGTAGCCCTTGATGAAGCCATCGTAGTGCCTCATCAGCAGATGGGATTCGATCTTCTGGACGACGTCGAGTGCAACTCCGACGACGATCAGCAGGCCAGTGCCGCCATAGATGCTGGCCATCTGCCAGGGCAGATCAAGATGCTTGTAGGCTAATTGCGGAATTATCGCGACGGCAGCGAGGAAGGCTGCTCCTGCAAGCGTGATGCGTGTCATCAGTTTCTCGAGGTATTCGGCCGTTCGCTTGCCGGGGCGTATGCCGGGGACGAAATGGCCGTATTGCTTCCAGTCTTCGGCCATCTTGACGGGGTTGAACGCAACGGCCGTCCAGAAGAAGCAGAAGAAGAAGATGAGTGCGACATAGATCAGGATGTATCCGAAAGCGCCCATCTGGAGCTGTTCCGAGAGTAGTCTGAGAAAATTCCCCCAGTATGGATAATCCTGGGGTGCCCATTTGCCGGCTGCCGCTTCGATGAGCATCCCCGGGAACATCAGCAGCGACTGGGCGAAGATGATGGGGATGACGCCCGCGTGGTTGACGCGCAAGGGCATGTAGTGTTTCTGGCCGCCGTAGACGCGCCTGCCACGGGTCTGCTTGGCGGGCTGGATGGTGATCTGCCGCTGGCCCTGCTGGATGACGATGACAGCTATGACCACTGCGACGTACATTGCTATCAGCAGTGCCAGCATAATGAGGCCGTGCTCGCCTTCCGGTGGGCGGATGACGAGGCGGAACCTCGTTTGCACCATTTGCATCATCGCAACTGGCATTCTGGACACTATGCCGGCCATGATGATCAGTGAGATACCGCTTCCGATGCCGTATTCGTCGATCTGTTCGCCCAGCCACATGAGGAAGATCGTGCCGGTTGTCAGCGTTATCACGGCTTTAATGATGAAGCCGGCACCTGGATTCGTTACGATCGACATATCCTGGTATTTCAGCCCCAGTATCCAGTTTGCTGTTGTGTATCCCCAGACCAGGCAGAGTACGACGGTGGCGTATCGCGTGTATTGGTTGATCTTCTTTCTGCCGGCTTCCCCTTCCTTGCTGAGTTCCTCGAGGAAAGGTACGACCGTGGTGAGCAACTGGAAGATAATGCTGGCGCTGATGTAGGGCATTATTCCCAGTGCAAAGAGTCCGCACTTGCCGAGTGCTCCGCCGGAGAACATGTTGACGATGGCGAAAGCTCGCCCTAGGGGGGAATCCCCGCCGCCTTCTCTTTCTGCCGCCTCTTCGAGCACATGGGCCAGCCGCTCGCCGTTGATGCCGGGGATCGTGACATAGATGCCGATGCGAAAGACGGACAGCAGCAGCAGGGTGATGATGATCTTCCGGCGCAGTTCCGGTATGCGAAACATGTTCGTCAGCGATTTAGTGAAGGAAAGAAGCATCATTCATCCTTGGTCGTTCTGTTGATAACCTCTACAGAGCCGCCGGCATTCTGGATTCTCTGAACGGCGGTCTGGCTGAAATGATGGGCCTTGACGACGAGCTTCTTCGTCAATTCGCCGTCTCCCAGGACTTTCACGCCATCCAGCATCTTCCTGATGACTCCCCGCTTGATGAGGAATTCGGGGTTGACCTCGGTGCCATCGGGCAGTTGATTGAGCCGCCCGACATTGACGATGGAGTAAACTTTGCGGTGGCGTGCATTGTTGAATCCGCGCTTGGGCAGCCGCATGAACAGCGGCGTCTGGCCGCCCTGGTATAGCAGCTTGATGCCGTTGCCGCTTCTCTGTCCTTCGCCGCGCATGCCGCGTGTGCTGGTCTTGCCGCGGCCGGAAGCGCGTCCGCGCCCGACTCTGCGCCTTCTACTGCGCTTGAAAGGTGTTGATTTGACGTCAGATAGGTTCATTCCAGTCTCACTCCCCTGAGCCGCTCGACTTGTTCGCGGCTTCGCAGGCTCATCAGCCCCCGCAAAGTAGCCTTGACGAGGTTCTTGTGGTTGTTTTTGCCGAAAGACTTACTGAGGATGTTCTTCACGCCTGCGGCTTCTACGACTGCTCTGACGGCGGCTCCTGCGATCACGCCGGTGCCTTTGGAGGCCGGGCGCAGCAGCACTTTTGACGCGCCGAACTCGCCTGTCACCTCGTGTGGCAAGGTGCCATCGAGAATTGGCACCTCGACGATGTGCTTGTTGGCGTCTTTTACGCCTTTCTCGACTGCGAGGGGCACCTCGTTGGCCTTGCCGTAGCCAACGCCTACGCGGCCGTTGCCGTCACCAACTACCACAAGAGCCGAAAAGCTGAACTTGCGCCCACCCTTGACGACCTTCTGGCAGCGGTAGATTTTAACGACCGTCTCCTGCAGTTCGCCTTCTCTTGGTTCTTCGTTAAAATGCTGTCGCAAGGTTTTTTGTCTCCTGCGGGGCTCGAATAGAATCGTGCTCCGGTATCAGTCAGCCAGCCGCTAAAGTTTGAGGCCTGCCTCGCGGGCAGCCTCTGTGAAGGCCTTGACTCTTCCATGGAACTTGTATCCGCCGCGGTCGATTACGGCGGTGGTGATGCCTTTTTCATGTGCCAGTTCGGCCAGGGCTTTGCCCAGGAGTTTCGCCGCGGCGATGTTGCCTCCGTAGCCCACCTGCCCGCGAATTGCCGGCGAAACCGTTGACAGTGACGCTATTGTCGTGCAGGACACATCGTCGATGAACTGGCAGTTGATGTTCCTGTTGCCGCGAAAGATGGAGAGCCTGGGCTTCTCGGGCGTACCGTTGACTCTCTTGCGGATATGCCGGCGCCTCCGCAGTCGGCGTTTACGTTTTTGAATATTCGGGTCCATCTATCTGCATCAGCCTCCAGCGCCGAATCTCTTGCCCGCCTTGCGGCGAATGTGTTCATTGGCGTATCGAACACCCTTTCCCTGATACGGTTCCGGCCGCCGGCTCGAGCGTATGCTGGCGGCCAACTGGCCGACCATCTGCTTGTCCGGTCCCGAGCCCGTTAAGATGGCCATAGGTATCGAACGAGAACCGCTGGGGAGCGATCCGGACGTGATATCTGACACTTCTATCCCTTTCGGGATTTCGAACAGGACGTCGTGGGCGTAGCCCACTTGCACTGACAGCTTGTTGCCCTGCTTCTTGGCGCCGTAGCCTACGCCCACCCCCCAGAGCGTCTTTGAATAGCCGTGCATCACGCCGATGACCATGTTGTTGGCGAGGCTGCGAATGAGGCCGTGTAGAGCCCGTGACTGGCGCGTATCGCCCTTGCGCTCGACGCGCAGTCGCTTGTCTTCGACGATCACATTGATGCCATCGGGGACCGCCTGATGCAGCTTGCCCTTGGGGCCTTCTATGGTCAGTTCTCCGTCTCTGAACTCGGCCTTTACGCTGCCGGGCAGTTCGACTGGAAGCCTGCCTATCCTCGACATCGCGGTCTCCTGTGTCTGCTACCATATCTCGCAAAGGACTTCGCCGCCGACGTTGTGCTTGCGGCATTCCCGGTCGCTCAGGATGCCTTGCGGTGTCGAGCCGACGTAGATGCCCAATCCGTTGAGCACCGGGCGAAGCTCTTTGCACTGCCGATAGATGCGCCTGCTGGGTTTTGACACCCGCCTGATCCGACGGATTACCAGCTCGCCTTCGGGTCCGTACTTGAGGTAGATGCGTATCCCACCGAAGCGCATGTCGGTGAGGAACTTAACGTTTTCTATGAAGCCCTCGCGCAGAAGCACTCGAGCGACTTCTTTCTTGACTTTCGACTCCGGGATGTCCACCGACTCTTTTTCCGCGGCCATTGCGTTTCGAATGCGGGTGAGCATGTCGGCGATCGGGTCAGTCATTGTCATCGATAGCAGCTCCGATGTAAAAGCGTCCTACCAGCTTGCCTTTCGTACGCCGGGTATCTCGCCGCGTGATGCCAGGACACGGAAGCATATTCGACAGATACGGAACTTCCGCATATATCCCCTCGACCGCCCGCACAGCAGGCACCGGTTGTGTTGGCGCACTTTGAATTTGGGCTTGCGGATGGATTTTTCGATCAAACACTTGCGTGCCATTCAGTTCTATCCTCTCTCGAGCTTCTCAGCCCTGCCCGGCGGGCACGCTTGCGCGGGATTCCGCCCTGCAAGCCTGTGTTGTTTCCCTCTCGGCACTCAGTCTCTTGTGGCGAACGGCATTCCGAAGAGGGTCAGGAGTTCGCGGCATTCTTCGTCTGTCTTCGCGGTCGTTACCAGCGTGACGTCCATACCCTGGACGAACTCCATCCGGTCGGCATCCACTTCGGGAAAGACCGACTGCTCGGCGACTCCCATCGAGTAGTTTCCGGTTCCATCGAAGGCCTTGTCGGAGACGCCGCGGAAGTCGCGAAATCGCGGTATTGCGACGTTGATGAGCCGGTCGAGGAACTCGTACATTCTTTCGCGCCGCAATGTGACCTTGCAGCCGATGGGGTTGTCCTCGCGAAGTTTGAATCCGGCGATGGACTTCTTTGCCTTGCGCATCATGGGCTTTTGTCCTGTGATGCGCGCCAGATCCTTCATTGCATCGTCGAGTCGGTTCTTGTTTTCCAATGCCGAGCCCACGCCCATGTTCACGACGATCTTCTTGAGTCTGGGTACCGACAAGGCATTGGAGTACCCGAACTTTTTCATCATCGCGGGGGCGATTTCTGCTGCATATTGTTCTTTCAGTCGAGCCATCGTATCCAGTTTTGCTCCATGCCGCTGTGTTGTTGCAGCCTGAACGGTCGCGCTCAGGCGGCTCCGATCATCCCACCGCATCTGGCGCAGACTCGCACGCGTTTTCCTTCTTCGTTGCGGAGGGTCTTGACGCGGACTCCTCGGTCGCATCTGCTGCAGTAGGGCTGCACGTTTGAGATGCTGACGACGCTTTCCTTCTGCAGGCGGCCTCCGCGCGGGTTGTCCCGATCCGGCCTGATGTGCTTGTAGCGGTAATTCACGCCTTCGACGACGACCTTGCCCGATTCGGGGTAGACGGCCAGCACCTTGGCTTTGTCGCCGCGGCCGGTGGCCCACTTGCTTCGTGCTGCTTCGTCGCGGCTCTCGTCAACTCCGCGGCATGCGGTGATGTCTTTGAGCAGGACAACTATGTCGTTCTTGCGGATGTGTCGCATTTCCTGTCGCTCCCGTCTCAAACCACTTCGGTGGCGAGGGAGATGATCTTTATGTATTTCTTCCCCCTGAGTTCGCGCGCGACGGCGCCGAAGATTCTTGTACCTCTCGGGTTGCCGTCGGCATCAATAATGACTATAGCGTTCCGGTCGAATCGCACGTATGAGCCGTCGGGCCTTCGGATGGGCTTCGCCGTGCGGACGATGACTCCCCTGACGATCTCGCCTTCCTTGACGGCGCCTCCCGGCATGGCCTTCTTGATGGTGGCGACGATGATGTCGCCGATTCTGCCGTACCGCTTGCGGCTGCCTCCGAGCACCTTGATGCACATTGCCTTTTTGGCGCCGGAGTTGTCCGCTACGTCGACAATCGTCTGCATCTGGATCATTGCGAGGGCATCTCCCGGCCGGTTTCTTCCGGTCCCTGTTTAATGATATCGACGAGCCGCCAGTGCTTCGTGCGGCTCAGCGGCCTCGTCTCCATTATCCGCACTTGCGCTCCGGTGAGGGCCCGGTTCTCGGGATCATGGGCCTTGTAAACCGTGGCCGCCCGGATGTATTTCCCGTAGAGTGGGTGTCTGACCCGGCGCTCCACCAGCACGCTGATGGTCTTGTCCATCTTGTTGCTCGTCACGACGCCGATGACTGTTTTCCTGTTGCCTCTTGGCTTCATTTGTTCAATGCCTCGTTCTCGCGCTCGCGCATTATGGTCTTGATGCGAGCGATATTCCTGCGCGCTTTTGAGAGTTCCGAAGGGCTGTCGATCTTCTGGCTCTGGCTGCGGAACCTCAGGTTGAACACCTCGCGTATGTTGTCTTGCAGTTCGCTGGCCAGTTCCTGGTCCGACAGGCCGCGTAGTTGTGCTGGTCTCAATGCAATCGTCTCCTTCGAACGAACCTGACCCGGATTCCGAGCTTGTGAGCAGTTCGGTTGAGCGCCTGGCGTGCCAGGTCTTCGTCGAGGCCGGCGATCTCGTACAGGATGGTCCCCGGCCTGACAACGGCGACATGGTAATCCACCTCGCCCTTGCCCTTGCCCATCCGCACTTCAGCCGGTTTGGAAGTGACGGGCTTGTGTGGAAAGATGCGTATCCACAATTTGCCTTCTCTCGACATGAAGTGCGTTGCGGCGATACGTCCGGCCTCTATCTGGCGAGCGGTGACCCATCCGGCTTCGAGTGCCTGGAGGCCATAGTCGCCAAAGGCTACGTAGTTGCCCCGGGTCGCGTTGCCTTTCACCCTGCCGCGCATCCATTTGCGATGCTTAAAGCGCTTGGGCATCAGGGGCATGCGCCTGCTCCTTCTCGCTTAATTTCTGGCCCTTGTATATCCAGACTTTCACTCCGAGCGTCCCATATGTGGTGGGGGCGTGGGTGAAGCCGTAGTCGACCAGGGCCCGGAGCGTATGCAGGGGTATCCGGCCCAGCTTCTGCTGCTCGCGGCGCGACATCTCGGCGCCGCCCAGACGGCCCGAAACGATTATCTTCACTCCCTCAGCGCCCCTTTGCATTGCCGAGTCGCACGCTTTCTTCATTGCTCTGCGGACCGGTGCGCGTTTCCCGAGCTGTTCCGAGATGTCTTCGGCCACGAGTTGGGCGCTCATTTCCGGATCCGTGACCTCCTTGATGTTTATCGAGACTTGGCGCTCTGTGAGCGTATTGAGCTCGTCGCGAAGCTTGTCCACCTCTGCGCCACGCCGGCCGATGATTATGCCCGGGCGTGCCGAGTGCAGGGTCACGTGCACCTTGTCGCGGGTGCGCTCGATGTCGATCCGTGAGATACCCGCAAACTTGTAGTTTTTCTTGATGTAACTGCGTATCTTCTGGTCTTCCACCAGCAAGAAGCCGAAGTTCTTCTTGTCGGCGTACCAATTCGATCGCCAGGTCTCGACGATGCCGAGGCGTATCGAGGTGGGATGAACTTTTTGACCCATAGCGGCTCCTGCCTCTTCGTTTTGCCCTAATCGTCGGATATGACGATAGTTATGTGACACGAGGGCTTCCTGATCTGTCCCATTCCGCCGCGTGCTCTCGGGCGGTATCGCTTGAGCACCGGCCCGCGCCCTACATGCGCCTCGGCAATGCGGAAATCATCTTCGTCCAGCCCCGGATCAACCTGCTGGGCGTTCGCCCACGCCGAACAGATCACCTTGTCGATGAACTTCGAGGCGCGCTTCGGCGTATTGCGAAGGGCGTTCAAAGCGTCGTTGACGGTAAGGTCCCGGACTATTCCGATTACCGACCGGGCCTTCGTCGGCGATATCCGGGCGAATCTATGCACTGCTCTGAATCGCATTTGCGCTCCCTCGGTCCTGCCGCTGATCCTTACTTCTTCCGGGCGGCTTTGGCGGATCTGCCGCCGTGCGACCGGAATGTCCTGGTGGCTGCGAACTCGCCGAGTTTGTGACCGACCATATTCTCGGTGATGTAGACATTGATGAATGTGCGGCCGTTATGCACCGTGAACGTATGGCCGACGAACTCAGGCACAATAGTGCATGCGCGCCGCCAGGTGCGAATCGGTTCGTGGCCGCCCGCCTCCCGCTGCCTGAGCACTTTGCGCATCAGCTTGACGTCAACGTATGGGCCTTTACGGATGCTCCGCGACATTTACGATCTCCTGTCTCTCTATTTCTTCGCCTTGCGGCGACGTACGATATACTTGTTGCTCATTTTCCGCTTCTTGCGGGTCTTGCCGCCCTTCGACGGCTGGCCCCAGGGCGACATCGGATGCCGGCCGCCCGAGCGCCTGCCTTCTCCGCCGCCCATAGGATGAGCGACGGGGTTCATTGCACTGCCGCGAACGGTAGGCCTGATACCGAGCCAGCGCTTGCGGCCGGCCTTGCCGAGCGTGAGGGCCGAGTGTTCGGTGTTTCCCACTTGGCCAAGCGTGGCCCGGCAGTTCAAGTTGATCTTTCGAATCTCGCTCGAAGGGAGCATGACGAAAGCGTACTTGCCTTCCTTGGCCGTGACGGTGGCCGAGGTGCCCGCTCCACGGACCAGTGCGCCGCCCCTGCCGGGCTGAAGTTCGATGTTGTGAATTGCCATGCCCGGCGGCATGTTCTGCAATGGCATCGAGTTGCCCACTTCCGCTTCGACTTTTTCGCCCGAGATGACGGTCATGCCGACAGTCAGGCCCTTCGGGCAGAGGATATAGCGCTTCTCGCCGTCGGCGTAGTTCAAGAGGGCGATCCGTGCGTTGCGGTTGGGATCGTATTCGATCGATGCGACTTTCGCCGGGATGTCGAGCTTGTCGCGCTTGAAGTCGATCCTGCGATATGCGCGCTTCGCGCCGCCGCCTCGATGGCGGCAGGTGATCCGCCCGTTCGAGTTGCGGCCGGCCCTGCGCTTCTTCGGCTCGATCAGCGATTTCTCCGGCTTCTTCCTGGTCAGCTCGGAGAAGTCCGGCGATGTGCCGAATCGCCTTCCGGGGCTGGTTGGTTTAAATTCCTTCAGGGGCACAGCCTTTATCCTTATACCACTGCCTAGATGACCTCGATGGTGTCATCAGGTGCAAGCTTGATGATGGCTTTCTTCCAACTGCGCCGGCGTCCCACCTTGTATCGCTGGCGTCGAAGCTTCCCCCGCTTGCGCATCGTCTGCACCGAGACCACCTTGACATCGAATATCTCTTCGATTGCTCTCCTGATCTCGATCTTGTTCGCCCGCTTGTCCACCTCGAAGCTGTACTGCTGGTCTTCCTGGCTTCCGAGGCTCTTCTCGGTGACTATCGGGCGGAGTATTATCTGTCTTGGGTCCTTCATTCGGCATTCTCTCCCGAGCCGGCCTGCACTTCGGATGCCAGGCGCTGAATCACCTTGTCGAGCGCTGCTCGGGTCAAGAGCACATTCTTGCGAAGCAGCACATCGTGGGCGTTGATGTCGGAGACGGCCTTGAGGTCGACTTTCGGGATATTCCGCGCCGATTTGTAAGCGGCCGTGTTATGCTCTTCGATGGCGACGAGACACGAGCCGCCGATCTTCAGGTTCGCCAGCGTCGCCGCCATCTCGCTCGTCTTCGGCTCGGCGAAATTCAGCTCGTCGATGACCAGTACCTCTTTGTCGATCATCTTGCCCAGCAGTGCCGACTGCAGAGCGGCCCGGAGAGCCTTTCGAGGCATTCGATAGTGATAGTCCCTGGGACGCGGGCCGAAGGCGTTCGCGCCGCCCCGCATTCCTGATACTTTCGCCGCCCCGTGCCGCGCGCGACCGGTGCCTTTCTGGCGATACATCTTCGCGCCGCTCCTTACGATCTCGGCTCGGGTCTTGATCGACGACGTGCCTTGACGCCTGTTGGCTTCATACATCCGGGCCGCGTCGTGCAGCAGGCGCTTCTTTACGATACCGCCGAGTTGCTGCTCGTCGATCTCGATCGTATCAATCTGCTCGCCTGAGCGGTTATACACTGACAGTTGCAACACTTTCGTTCTCCGGCGGTCCTCCGCCTTCTCCGGCGGCGATTATGCCTTTATTCGAATGTCCACGCCGGCCGGCATACTGAGCCGCCCAAGTGCGTCCATAGTCTGAGCGTTCGGGTCGTCAATGTCGATAAGTCGTTTGTGCGTGCGGATTTCAAACTGCTCGCGCGATTTCTTGTTGACGTGGGGGGACCTGAGCACAGTGTAGCGCTCGATCCGCGTGGGCAACGGCACCGGGCCGTGCACCTGCACGCCGGTTCGCTTGACAGCGTCAATGATCTGCAATGCCGACTGATCGAGCACCTCGTGGTCGTAGGCCTCCATTCGGATTCTGACCTTCTGAACGGCCATTTGCATCCCCTGTCTGCCTGAGTTTCTCCAAACCTCTTACGCTATTCAATCACCTTGGTACAGACGCCTGCACCGACGGTGCGTCCACCCTCGCGGATGGCAAAGCGCATGTTGTCTTCCACCGCAATCGGCGTAATCAGCTCTATGTGCACCGTCACCGTATCGCCCGGGATCACCATCTCGGTGTCGCCCGTCAGCGTCACGCTGCCGGTTACGTCCGTGGTGCGGACGTAGAACTGCGGCCGGTAGCCCGTGAAGAACGGTGTGTGCCGACCGCCTTCTTCTTTCGTCAGCACGTATACTTCGGCTTCCCACTTTGTGTGAGGCGTGATGCTGCCCGGCTTCGCTATCACCTGGCCGCGAAGAAGTGCGTCCTTCTCTACGCCGCGGAGCAGAAGCCCTACGTTGTCGCCGGCGATTCCTTCCTCGAGCGTCTTGTTGAACATCTCGACGCCCGTGCACACCGTCTTGTGCGTCTCGCTAAGCCCAACGATCTCGACCTCGTCACCGACGTGGATCTTCCCCCGTTCGATGCGCCCGGTTCCGACAGTTCCGCGGCCCTTGATGCTGAAGATGTCTTCCACCGGCAGCAGGAACGGCTTGTCGACCTCCCGAACCGGCTCGGGAATGTACTCGTCGATCGCCTCGAGCAGTTCGAGTATGCATTGCTGCTCGGGAGCCGTCCCGTCGCCCTCGCTGCGCATCGCGGCAAGGGCAGCACCCTTGATGATCGGTATTTCTTCTCCAGGGTAGTCGTAGCTCGTCAGTAGGTCGCGAAGCTCCATCTCGACCAGTTCGATAAGCTCGGGATCGTCGACGAGGTCCGTCTTGTTCAGGAACACGACGATGCGGGGCACGTTCACCTGTCGTGCCAGCAGGATGTGCTCGCGCGTCTGCGGCATGGGCCCGTCGTCGGCCGCGACGACGAGGATCGCACCGTCCATCTGCGCCGCGCCCGTTATCATATTTTTAATGTAATCGGCGTGGCCGGGGCAGTCTACATGAGCGTAGTGCCGCTTCTGGGTCTCATACTCCACGTGCGAGGTCGCGATCGTCAGAATCTTGAACTCGTCCCGCCGCCCGTGGGCCTCCGACGCCCTCGCTACCTCGTCATACGTCTTTTTCGTCGCCATACCCTTGGTGGCCAGCACCATAGTGATGGCGCTCGTCAGGGTCGTCTTGCCGTGATCGATGTGGCCGATCGTTCCTACGTTTACGTGCGGTTTCGTCCGCTTGAATACATCCTTCGCCATCGAATTATATCCTCCGCATTAGAATGCCTGAGATCGGCTCAGGCGACAATCATCTTGCTTACCCGTTCGGGGACGGGTGCATAGGTGCAGGGTTCCATCGAGTATGTGGCCCGTCCCTGTGAGAGCGAGCGTATCACCGTCGCGTAACCGAACATCTCACTAAGAGGTACCGTTCCATGCACGACTCGGACACCGGACCTGATACTCATTTCATCGATCTGCGCGCGCCTCCCGTGCAGGTCGTTGACGATGTCGCCGAGGTTCTGTTCGGGCACCATTACTTCGAGGCTCATGATGGGTTCGAGCAGGACAGGCTGTGCGCATTCGACAGCTTCGCTGGCGGCCCACGATGCGGCGGCGACGAAGGCGACTTCGGTTGAATCGGTTTCGTGTGCCCGTCCGCCGATGAGGGCGATCTTTACACCCACCATTTCATATGAGGCGAGCGGCCCACTTGCCACGGCCGAGCGGGCTCCATCTTCGATCGCCGGCAGAAACTCCTTCGGAATCTCGTCGCCGGTCTGCTCGTTTTTGAAAATTATCTCCGAACCGCCCTCGAGCGGCTCCACGCGCAGTTGTACTACGGCGAACTGATTCTTGCCGCCTGTGACCTGATCGTATTCGGCGGCGGCGGTCGATCCGATGGTGATAGTTTCCTTGTATGAGACGCGCGGCCTGCCGACGTTGGCATCGACGCCGAAGTCGGTGAGCATCCTGTGCTTGAGCACTTCGAGGTGAAGTTCGCCCATTCCGCAGATGATGGTCTGGCCGGTTTCGTCGTCGATTTTCTGCTCGAAGGTGGGATCTTCTTTCGCGAGCCTCTTGAGGACGTCGGCGAGCTTGTCGCGATCCGCCGTACTTCTCGGTTCGATAGCCATCGAGACGACCGTGCGCGGGAACTTCATCTGCTCGAAGACGATGGGCTTTTTCGGATCGCAGAGCGTGTCGCCGGTTACGGTGAACTTGAGCCCTGAGACGCCGACGATGTCGCCGGCGACGGCTTCTGTTGCCTGCTGGCGTTCGTCGGCGTGGAGCCGCCATATTGCGGAGATGCGTTCCTTTCGGTCGCGTGTGGCGTTCTGGATTCTGGTGCCGGATTTAAGCGTGCCGGAGTAGATTCTGAGGAAGGTGAGGTCTCCGTATCCGTCGCTGGCGATTTTGAAGGCGAGGGCGGAGAGCGGCTGGTTTGGCGTCGTGCGCCGTTCGGCTTTCTCGTCGGAATCGGGCAGAAGGCCCTGGGCCGGCGGGAGGTCGTTGGGCGCCGGCAGCAGATCGCAGACGGCGTCGAGCAGCGGCTGGATGCCGATATTCTTGAGTGCCGATCCGCACAGCACAGCCGTGATTCTGTTGGCGAGGGTTGCCTCGCGCATTGCGCGGATGATCTCGTCTTCGGTTATGGGCTCGTCGTGAAGATACTTATCGGCGAACCAATCGACGGCGTCGGCGAGTTTTTCAATGAGCACTTCGCGGTGAAGTTCCGCGTCGTCCCGGTATTCTTCGGGGATTTCGCGCCGCTCGAACTTCTCGCCCTGCGAGGCTTCGTCGTAGTAGATCGCCTTGCGGCGGACGAGGTCGACGTGGGCGATGAAGCGGTTATCCTCGCAGATGGGTATCTGTATCGGAACGGGGTTCGCGCCGAGCCGTTCGCGCATTGATTCGACGGAGTCGTCGAAGTTAGCGCCCGGGCGATCCATCTTATTCAGGAAGGCAATACGGGGGACATCATAGCGGTCGGCCTGCCGCCAGACGGTTTCGCTTTGCGCCTCGACGCCGCTGACGGCGTCAAAGACGGCGCTCATGCCATCGAGGACGCGCAGCGAGCGTTCGACCTCGGCCGTGAAATCGACGTGGCCGGGGGTGTCGACGATGTTGATGATGTAACCGCGCCATTGGACGGAGCTGGCGGCGGCGGTGATTGTTATGCCGCGCTTGCGCTCTTCTTCCATCCAGTCCATTACGGCGGTTCCGTCGTGGACTTCGCCCATGCGGTGTTCCTTGCCCGTGTAGAAGAGGATTCTCTCGGTCACGGTGGTCTTACCGGCGTCGATATGCGCTGCGATGCCGATATTCCTCTTGAACTTGATGTCCGCTGGGCTCATCATCGGTCGGCAGTCCCGTTTATGCCTTACAGTTTTTGTTGCGGTTGGCGTCATCTATTACCATGCAAAGTGGGCAAACGCTTTGTTTGCTTCAGCCATTCGATGCGTATTCTCGCGGACGGTTATGGCGGCGCCTTCTTTGCGATATGCGTCACAGATTTCGTTCGCCAGTTTTTCGGCCATCGGCTTGCCTTTTCGTTTTCGTATGGCGGTGAGCACCCATCGCATTGCTAAGGACATCTGCCGCTTGGCGTTTACGGGCATCGGCACCTGATACGAGGCGCCGCCGACGCGCTTGGAGCGGACTTCGACCAGCGGCTTGACGTTGTTGAGCGCCTGGTCGAAGACTTCGTTGGGTGCGGCGCCCCTGATGCGCTCGGCCACGATGTCCATCGCGCTGTAGAAGACGCGTTCGGCCGTGGCCTTCTTGCCGTCGCGCATCAGGCAGTTGATGAACTTCGCGATGACCCGGCTGTGGTATCTCGCGTCCGGCTTGAGAAAACGTTCGGTCGATTCGAATTTTTTCGCCATAATTGATGACTCCCGGAGCGGCTTCGCAGGAAGCTTACTTGGGTGTCTTTGCTCCGTATTTCGAACGAGATTGCCGTCGGCCTTCAACACCGTCGACGTCATAAACACCGCGTACGATGTGATATCTGACGCCGGGGAGGTCGCGAACACGGCCCCCGCGCACGAGTACGAGAGAGTGTTCCTGGACATTGTGCTGCTCGCCCGGGATATATGCAGTAACTTCGCGGCCGTTGGTAAGCCTGACGCGCGCTACTTTTCTGAGGGCGGAGTTGGGCTTCTTGGGAGCGCGTGTCATCTGCTGGAGGCAGACTCCTTTTCGCTGCGGGCATTTCTGAAGATCGGGGCGCTTCGAGCGGTTCTTGATCTTCTTGCGCCCTTTCCGGATGAGCTGGTTGATTGTCGGCATTTCTCGCTCCGTTCTATGGTTTCAGGCCGCGTGAGCGGGGTCTCCGTGTGTTTCTCGGGCGCCGCTCGGCGGTGCGGATTCTTTTGCTTCGGCCACCATTCCGTAATGGCGCCTGAAGCCAGTGCCTGCGGGCACCATGTGGCCGAGTATGACGTTCTCCTTCAGGCCGACGAGTAGGTCCGATTTGCCGGCCAGGGCGGCCTCGGTCAGCACCTTGGTGGTCTCCTGGAACGATGCGGCCGAGATGAAGCTCTCGGACTGCAGGGCCGCCTTCGTGATGCCGAACAGCAGGTTCTCGGCGTGAGCGGGCTTGCCGCCTTCGTCTACGACGCGCTGGTTCTCTGCGCGGAACTGGAACTGATCGACGACGCTGCCGGGCAGGAAGTCGGTGTCGCCGACGTCTTCCGATACACTGACCTTCCGCAGCATGCGCGATATGATGATTTCGACGTGCTTATCGTCGATTGTCTCGTGCTGCGAGCGATAGACTTTCTGAACTTCGTTGAGGAGGTAACTCTGGAGTGCCTCTGGGCCGGAGATTCGCAGTATGTCGTGTAGCACCAGCGGGCCGTCGACGAGCCTCTGGCCCTCACGTACCCAGTCGCCCGTATTGACGATGATGCGCTTTCCCGGCGGGACGAGGTGCTCGCGGTCGACGCCGGTTTCGTCGTGAACGACGATGACGCGCTTGCCGCGTTTGGTGGCGCCGAGTCCGATGCGTCCTGATATTTCGGCTATGACGGATGGCTCTTTCGGCTTTCGGGTCTCGAAGAGCTCGGTCACTCGCGGCAGCCCGGCGGTGATATCTTCGCTGCGGCCCATTTCGCGCGGACTACGGGCGAGGAGGGTGCCCGCAGTGATTTCATCGCCTTCATTCACCTGGAGATAGGCCTTCTCGGGCACGGCGTGGATGGCGAGAACCTCGCCCCCGGCATCGCAGACGATGATCTGCGGGTGCAGATCGCCCTTGTGGCTGATGATCTGACGCCGCACAACACCGCTCGCGTCGGTTTCTTCGCGGACGGTTTCATCGGGTACGATGTCTTCGAACCTGACGAATCCGCCGCGTTCGGCCAGCAGGGGCGTCATGTGTGGGTCCCAGTTCATCAATATGTTCCCGGTCTCCACGCTCTCTCCATCTTTGACGTGCAAGATAGTTCCCGTCTGGACCGCATGCCGGCGGATCGCCTGGCCGTTCTTGTCTTCCATGACGAGCTCGCCGTTGGGATTGAGGACGACGGTCTCGCCTTCTTTGTTCTCGACGACCTGCAGGTTGTGATATCGTACGATAGCTTTCTGCCCGGCCTTGATTTCTGCTTCCTGGAGGCTTCTCTGCGCGGTGCCGCCGATATGGAAGGTTCTCATTGTGAGCTGTGTGCCGGGCTCTCCGATGGACTGTGCGGCGATGATGCCGACGGCGAGGCCCTCCTCGACGAGATGGCCCGTGGAGAGGTCCATGCCGTAGCATTTGGCGCAGATGCCGACGGGGGTCTCACACGTCATCGGCGAACGGACGCGCAGGCTGTCGTAGCCGGATTCTTCTATCCGCTCGGCCTGCTCGGTCGTTATCACCTCGCTTTCCTTGACTATCACTTCGTCGTTGCGGCGGTCGATGACGTCTTCCAGAGAGACGCGGCCGCGGATCAACTGGCTCAGCGGCACTTCCACCTTGTCACCTGCCGCGCTGTAGATGACCTGCTTGGTGATGCCATTGACGGTGCCGCAGTCGTGCTCTGAGATGACGACGTTCTGTGCAACGTCTGCGAGTTTCCGGGTGAGGTATCCCGACTCGGCGGTCTTGAGGGCGGTATCGGCGAGGCCCTTTCGTCCGCCGTGTGTAGAGCTGAAGTATTCGAGGACGGGCAGTCCTTCGCGGAAGTTGGCCTTGATGGGGGTTTCGATTATCTGGCCCGAGGGTTTCGTCATGAGGCCGCGCATCCCGGCGAGCTGGCGGATCTGCATGGCCGAGCCGCGTGCACCGGATGCGAACATCGCGTGGACGGGATTGAGATACGGCTCGCCATCGTGTGTGTCGTTGGCAAGCGCTCTCATGAGCTCTTCGGAAAGCTGATTAGTCGCGTGCGTCCAGTGCTCGATGATGTTGTGGTATCGCTCGATCTCGGTGATGGCGCCGTTCCTGTAGTTCTGGTCGACGCGGTCGACGAGGGCCTGGGCCTGCTTGAGGATCGTCTGTTTGTTCTCCGGTATGATGAGGTCGTCGGTTGAGAACGTAAACCCGGCGATGGTGGCCCAGTGGAAGCCGAGGTCCATTATATCGTCAAGCAGCGTGATCGTGGGGCCGCGTCCCAGGAGCTTGTGGCACAGTGCGATGATGTTGCTGACGCGGCGTTTGGTGAGGGTCATGTTCATGAACGGCATGCCTTCGGGGAGCATGTCGTTGAGGATGATGCGCCCGACGGTCGTCTGGATACGTTCGTTTTTCTCGAGCGTTCGGGTGCCGTTCTCATCCATCACGTCCTGCCCCTTCGGCAGCCGGAGTTGTATGCGCGTGTGGATGGCGATCGACTTGTGATCGAATGCCGTGAGGGCCTCGTGCCAGTCGGCGAAGGCCATCTGGTCCTTCGGATCTTCCGGTACGCCGCCCATATGCGTCACATAGTAGCATCCCAGGATGATGTCCAGGGAGGGCTGTATGATGGGGTTGCCGTCGGCGGGGGAGAAGATGTTGTTGGTGGAGAGCATCAGGAGCGAGGCCTCGGTCTGCGCTTCGATGGATAGGGGCAGGTGAACGGCCATCTGGTCGCCGTCGAAGTCGGCGTTGAATGCCTCGCAGACGAGGGGGTGCAGATGTATGGCGTTGCCTTCGATGAGGATGGGCTCGAATGCCTGTATGCCCATTCGGTGGAGAGTCGGTGCGCGGTTGAGC